>JBDLIO010000568.1:0-2885 GCA_039714865.1 Acidobacteriota bacterium
GGGATGCTCCGCCATGATCGCCTCGAGCACGGCGTCAGCTGATCGGAAGGGATTCTCGATCGGTGTCATGAAGACCTGCCCCTGGAGGTTGACGACGGCAACAGGAACACCCGCAGCGGTCTCGGAGACGCACCATCCCCGACCGGGATTTCCATCAGGATAATTGGCAGGCCGAAGAAGGTATGGATGGGCATCGAGGAGGGGCAAGCCCTCCTTTTTGTCCCACACATGGTTGCCCGTCGTCCAGACATCGATCGGGAGATCGTCCAACTCCTCGAGAACCGGTCCGGTAATCCCGAAGCCCCCTGCGACATTTTCGACGTTGACGGCAACAAAATCGACCCGCTCCCGATCCACCAGGCCTTCCAGCTCCTGCCGTAATGCTCGGCGACCGGCACTGCCGAGCACATCACCCACGAACAGTAATCGGATCAACGAGCGTACTCCACGGCCCTGGTCTCCCGAATCACCGTGATCTTGATCTGCCCTGGGTAGGTCAACTCGGCTTCGACCTTCTTGGCCAGGTCCCGAGCCATCCAGCCGGCATTTTCGTCCGAGATCTGCTGGCTTTCGACGATGATGCGCAACTCGCGACCCGCTTGAATCGCGAAGGCCTTTGTCACGCCCTTGAAGTCCGCCGCCATACTTTCCAGCTTCTCCAGCCGCTTGATGTAGTTTTCCAGGATCTCACGCCGCGCGCCCGGTCGGGCCGCCGAGAGTGCGTCGGCCGCCGTGACCAAGACGGCTTCGACCGAATGGGGATCGTAGTCCCCGTGGTGGCACTCCATCGCGTGGATGACGGCATCGGACTCGCCGTATTTCTTCAACAATTCCCGGCCCAGCTCGAGGTGGGTTCCGTCCATCTCGCGATCGACGGCCTTCCCGATATCGTGGAGCAGACCTCCCCGTTTGGCCACCTGGGCATCGGCGCCCAGTTCAGAGGCCATGTGAGCCGCCAGCCAGGCAACTTCCATCGAGTGCTTCAACGCATTCTGGCCGTATGACGACCGGAATTGAAGCCGTCCGATCAGCCGCTGTAACTCCGGGTGCAAATCGGGAATTCCTGCCTCGAGAGCAGCTGCCTCGCCGTCTGCGAGGAGTTTTTCGTCCATTTCCTCCCGGACCTTGGCGACCACCTCTTCGATTCGACCCGGATGGATCCGGCCGTCCCCAATCAAATTTCCGAGAGAGATGCGGGCGATCTCACGACGTACCGGCTCAAAACAGGACAGGATGACGGCCTCAGGCGTGTCATCCACAATCAAATCGACACCGGTCGCCTGCTCGAAGGCACGGATGTTTCGACCCTCACGGCCGATGATCCGACCCTTCATTTCATCAGAGGGGAGGTCAACGACCGACACCGTACTTTCGACCACGTGCTCGGCCGCAATCCGTTGGATCGCCATCGAGATGATCCGACGGGCTTTCTCTTTGGCTTTTTCGGTGGCCTCGTCCTCAATGCGCTTGGCCATTCCGGCCGCATCCATGCGGGCTTCGTTCTCCAGGGCCTTGAGAAGCTCGCCCTTGGCCTGCTCAGCGGTCAGGCCTGCGATCTGCTCGAGTTTCTCTTTCTGGATGGCTACAGCGGCCTCCAGCTCGGCTTCACCCTGGTTGATTTGAATTTCCCGGTCGGCCAGCTGTGTCTCGGTTCCTTCGACCCTCTCGGCCCGAGCCTCGAGGTCAGTTCTCAGCTGGTCCAATTCCGTTTCGCTCTCGCTCAGACGACGGCCCAGACCATCCAACTCCAAGCGATGCTCCCGGGTTTCCCGCTCGAATTCCGTTCGCGCAGCGAGCAGGCGCTCCCGCATCTGAATGGCAGCGTCCTTTTCAAGACGTTGAGCGTCAATTTCCGCTCGCGCATTGATCTTCCGCGCTTCTTCCTCAGCCTTGTGCATCATCGACCGGGCAGCAGCACGACTGCGCCGCCACAGCGCCCACACGACACCAAGACCAAGGAGAAGGATCGCGGCCGACGCTGCGACTACGATGTACAACAGCTCCATGGCGTACCCCCTCAGGAGCGGTCAGGCCGTCCGGCGGGGAGCGAAGCTCTGGTTACAGGGAGGGGTAAGAGGAGGCCCCCACTTCGGCCGTGTGGGCAACCCTATTTGAACCTGCGAAACCACAGGTAGGCGCCTGTCCACCATTCCGCAGAACGACAAAACCCGGCAAACCATCAAATAGGTGTTGGTTCAACGATAGTTTCACCCATCACCAACCGCGCAGGGACCTCCAGACTCGTCTGATTTCGGGCTGTTCCCGATGTTCATGACCTCTTCCAATCGTGTAACAAGTTTTTGAGCTTTCCGCTCCAGTTGCTTATGCCGGTTATCCTGGTCCGTCTCACGTTCTTCAAATAATTCATCAGCGATGTTCAACGCAGTCAAGATCGCGATCTTGACAGTATCAACACTTGAACTTCGCTCGGCGACTTCCTGCATACGAAGATCCACAAACCGCGCCAGCTCTTGCAAACGCGCCCCGTCACCTTCGGTCCGCAGACCCAGCCGTTGTCCATAAATATCGACATTGGCCCGGACGGTCGTCATGAATCCTCCTTTCCGGCTTCCAGTATACCCCAGCGATCAAGGGGAGGTGCAACTCGGCCGAGGCGGAGTCAAAACCAAGACGAGCGTGGCACCCCACACCCGAGCCCGAGCCCGTGCCCGTGCCCGTGCCCGATGGGGTTGCATTTCGCTGAGGCGGTTCACGGACGCGGTCGCTGATCTCTGACGCCGTCGCTGTTTGCTGGCGCTGCTCCCTGGTGCGGCCCCTGTCCCGGCCCCTGAATTCAATCCCCGGCCTTCGGGGGCGCATTGAAGCTTCCACAATATCCAGGGCCACCGGTCGCCCCCGCTCGGTTCATTACCCTCAAGGGCGAC
>JBDLIO010000569.1:0-2884 GCA_039714865.1 Acidobacteriota bacterium
GATCAACTCGTTCGACCTTGAACCGGCCCCTGCCGGAATAGGCCAGCATCTGGCCGGCCAGGTCGGCCGCCCTCCGCGCCGCAACGATGATGTCCTCAACCTGATTCCGTCCGGCGGCATCGGGCGCCATGACCGACAACGCCAGATCGGCATTGCCGAGCACCCCCATCAGCAAATTGTTGAAATCGTGAGCCACACCACCGGCGAGAATGCCGAGACTTTCCATCTTCCGGAGTTGGTGTTCCCGTTCTTCCCGGCCGAGGGGCGCCGACAACCCCTGTTGATCTTCCTTTCGCTCCTGCGGGACTTTCGGAATTCCACCGCTTGACGTTTCGGATTCCTGCACGGCTCTTACCCCTTCGAGACTCCATTCAATGTCGGCGCCGAGGCTGAATACACCTGACCCAGCCTATCACGGGCGGTGGTTCTTGATTCTCACCCCTCATTACGTAATAATTCGTAACACTGGAGGACGAATGGACAGCAAGGCTCACATCATCACCTTCAAGGCCGATGACACGCTGGTCGGAGCGATGGAAGGCATCACCAACCGGTCGGAGTTCATCCGTGCGGCGATAGTGTCAGCGCTTGACGGCGCCTGCCCCCTGTGCCGCGGCACCGGCGTCCTCAACGAAAGACAACGTCGCCATTGGACGGAGTTCAAAGAGACGCACGAAATAGAACGTTGCGGAAAATGCAACGTCAATCATCTGGTATGTCTGGCCGACCCCGATACGGCGGAGGTCCTGTGACCCGGTTCATGGTCGGTGTCATCCTCACGGTCACCGCCCTTGTCGGCACTGCCTCTGATGGAAAAGCCACCGAACCGATTTCAGCCGTCGTCTCGATTCTGCCCCAACAGGAAATTGTGCAACGCCTCGGTGGTTTGGAAGTTTCTGTGACCGTACTGATTCCGCCGGGCAGGTCCCCGGCAACATTCGAGCCCAGCCCACGCCTGATGGCCTCCGTCTCGGACGCCGATCTGCTGCTGCCCCTGGGACTCCCCTTCGAGCGAACCGTCATCGCCCGGATCCACGACCTCGAACCGGAGTTGGCGGTCTGCCAAGGATCACCGACCATTGAGATGCAGTCCGGCACGTCGACAGCCGAAGCGGTCCACCACGATGCCATGGACCACACAGCGCACGATCACTCCCAGGGCCTGGACCCACACTTCTGGCTGGATCCCCGTTTGACGATTGAGTATGCCCAACAGGTATGCCGGTGCCTCTGCCGGGCCCGACCACTGGCATGCGATGCCTTCAAGGAGAACCTGGCGACCTACAGCGAAGCACTGGCGGCGGCTGATCGCCGCATCGCAGCCCGGATGGCTCCCTTCGCCGGTCGAAGTATCGTCGTCTTCCACCCGGCCTTCGGTCATTTCGCCCGAAGGTACGCAATGCACCAGGTCGCGATCGAGTACGAGGGGAAAAACCCGACCGGACGTCACCTCAGCCGTCTCATTGAAAGCGCGAAAGCACAGGGTGTCAGGGTAATCTTCGTTCAACCGCAATTCGCAGGCACCAGTGCTGAAGCGGTCGCGGCAGCCGTCGATGCCGATCTGGTCGAGTTGGACCCTTTGGCCCCCGATCTCCTTGCAAATCTTGAAAGGATCGCCGCACGGATAGCCGGGGCCTTCGAGGAACAGGGAGGCACACCACGATGACAACGACCACCCCCGTCATCGACGTCCGGGACGTGTCTTTCTCCTTCGGTCATATCGAGCCGGTTCTCAGGGACGTCAGTTTCACGGTCGAACGCGGTGATTTCGCAAGCATCATCGGCCCCAACGGCGGCGGCAAGACTACGCTCGTCAAGCTGATCCTCGGCCTTCTCAGTCCACAATCGGGAACGATCAAGGTCTTCGGCCAATCGCCCGAGCAGGCCCGATCCAAAATCGGGGCCATGCCCCAGCATGCAGTCACTGACGCCCACTTTCCAATTCGGGTAATCGATGTCGTACTGATGGGGTGTCTGAGGCCCGGACGAAACTTCGGTCCCTTTTCGGCAACTGATCGTGCCGCAGCGTCGGAAGCCATCGCTCGGGTCGGCATCGAAGGCCTGGAACACCATGCCTACTCGGCACTGTCCGGTGGACAGCGGCAGCGTGTCCTGTTGGCCCGGGCCATCGCTCCCAAGCCCAAACTCCTGCTCCTCGACGAGCCCGAGGCCGGGTTGGACCGCAAGGTCGAACAGGATTTTTTTGACCTCTTAGAGGACCTCAACCGAGAGAGCACCGTCGTTCTCGTAAGCCACGATCTCGGGTTCGTCGCCTCCTTCGTTCGTACGGTCATCTGCGTGCACGGCACGGTCGATGTCCATCCGACCTCACACCTGGATGGTTCGGTGATCAATACGCTGTATGGCGGAGATGTGCACATTGTGCACCACGATCGGCACCTGTGATGCAGTTCTTCGAAGCAGTCCTTCACTTCGAGTTCCTGCAACACGCCCTTCTGGCAGGGCTCCTGGGGGGTGTGGCCGCCGGAGTGGTCGGCACCTGGGTCGTCGTTCGACGTACTTCCTCGATCGCCGGAGCCGTCGCCCACTGTGTGCTGGCGGGCCTCGGGCTGGCCCGGTGGCTTCAGGAGGTTCACGGCATCAGCTGGGCCGACCCGATGCTGGGCGCCACTGCAGCAGCACTGGTGGCGGCAGCCTTGATTGCACGGGCATCTCACCATCAGGGCGAACGAGAAGACACCGTCATCGCAGCCATTTGGGCCGTCGGCATGGCGATCGGCCTCCTGTTCATTGTGGCGGGTAAAGTTAATTTGTTGCTGTGCCTGTGCAGCGGCAGCCGTTGCCAGTGCGGCTTGGCCAATATCGTTACCCTGACCACCTAAAATAATGGCGGCGATGATAGCGGCCAGGATAGGGAGGTTAG
>JBDLIO010000570.1:0-2883 GCA_039714865.1 Acidobacteriota bacterium
CTACGTCCTTCGAGTATCCTGGAGTATTAACGTGGCCAACTCCTGTTGGGGAAGAGGGAGTGCCAATATCGATTACCCATAATCCTGAGGAGTCGTCCGCCACAAAGGCGTATCCGTCTGTTACAGCGATGCCCCTGGCCAAACCCGTCGTATTGGTCGCACCGACCTCAATCGGTGAATCTGGCGCCCTGATATCGATCACACGAAGACCGTGGTCATGATCTGCCACATAGGCGAAGTCTGCTAAGAGGGCGACCCCTTTAGCTTTCCCGGGTGTATCGATGAAACCGGTTTCGGTCGGTGTTTGGGGGGTGCTGATATCTAAGACACGAAGGCCGGCAGTATCGTCCGCCAGGAAGGCGTAGCCGTCTGAGACGGCAACGTCTCTAGCGATCCCGCCAGTGTCAATGAAGCCGACCTCGGTTGGTGAGGCAAAATTGGTGACATCGATGACCCGAAGGCCTGCCTCATCGGCGGCGACGAACGCAAAATTGTTGAAGACAGTGATTCCGTTGACAATGCCTGGAAGCCTGATCTCTCCAACCACCTGGGGTGCTGTCGGGTCGGAGATGTTCGCAATCTGCAGAACCGTTCCGTTTCCGAAGTAGGCGAAATCGCCGGAGACTGCTACGGCGTAGGCCAGCCCGTAACTCCACTGTCCGTTGAGCTCGGGACAGCCCTGAGCAAAGGTAGGTGGAACGTGAAGGCCTCCCAGAACGGCCGAGGCCATGACAATCGTGACGGTCCAGTTGATGAGCTCTTTGAGTTTCACTAATCCTCTTCTTGCGTCTTTATCTGAGGCAGAGGTCCACCTGAGTGAGCCATGATGAGATCAATCATAGCTCAGTCAGAGGAATTCAATTGCCGATCTTTGATGCTTTGATGTGTTCAGTGTATATGCTATGATGCTTCTATGAGAACCACGCTGACACTCGACGATGACCTTGCTGCCGCGCTCAAGGAGATGGCCTTCACGAGGCAGGAGAGCCTGAAGCAGGTGGTCAACGAGGCCATCCGCGCTGGACTTCGGGCGAATGCGGCGCCTCCGGAGGCGAAGTCCTATCGTTTGCAGCCGGCCGCACTGGGGCGTGTCGCACCGGGCATTGATCTGGACCGAGCATTGCGGCTTGCCGATGACCTCGAGGACGAAGGGCTGGCGGGAAAAATCGAGGTTCGAAAGTGATCCTGCTCGACGCCAATATCCTCATCTATGCCGTGAATTCCGACCTTCCGATGCACGAACCGGCACGTCAGTGGCTCGAGAGCACATTTTCTTCGACGACCGAGGTCGGCCTGCCGTGGATCGTCATTCTCGCCTTCATCCGAATCACGACTCGGCGCACCATTTTCGAACACCCGCTGACACCGGAACAGGCGTTCGCCTACATGGACGAGTGGCTTGCCTTGCCGTTTGTCACAGCCGTTGCCCCCGGCCCGAACCACTGGCCTATCCTCCGGAACCTGCTCGAGAGAACCGGTGTTGCAGGCAACCTCAGCTCCGATGCCCACATCGCCGCCCTGGCTATCGAATACGGTTGCCCCGTGTATTCGAGCGACTACGATTTTGCGCGTTTCCAAGGAGTCGAGCATATCAATCCGTTGCTGGATTAATATCTGTCAAAATTCTGGAAGAGTGGTCGGGCGCAAGGCTCACAAAGCCTCAGGGTGCGACCGCCGACCAACCCGAGGTGTCTCCCGACTCGAAGATCTTGTCTTCTTGGTCGAATGAGGCAAAACCGGTCGGCACAAATCGAACAGCACCACCGTCCAGGGTCCCGGTCCAAAGATCCCCCGCCCGGTCCTCGGCCACCCGGCTGGGCAAGAAATGGGGCATGCCCTCGTTTTCGCTGTATTGTTGAAAACGGTCGCCGTCAAAAACCGTCAGGCCTTCTTTGAATCGGGACATCCAGATCTGTCCCTGCGTCGATTGAAAGATATCCACGACAATGCCGGCGCCAATCACGTCTGGCCCGAACCAGGATGGCCGTCCAGGTCCTTTCGACACCAGGGAGGACCCGGACTGAGGTTCATCGCCTGCATCATGTATCTGGTCGCCTGGATTGAATACGGTGACTCCGCGGTCATGACCCACCCATACCCTGCCGGTCTGATCCTCAAGCAGTGAGCGAACGTCTCCGCCTGGTTCGCCGTCCGGTACGACGCGACGAACGCTCTCCATTCCTGATGGCGCGCGTGTGACCAATCCGGTTAATTTTACCAGGACCTTTGCCCACAGAGTCTGCCGCTTGACTCGACGGTTCGATGCGATAAAGTCTGAGACCAGAGATCACTATGTTTGAGTCACAAAAGAATTGGGCCGTCGCGCGGCGTTTCGGCGTTATTGCGGTGATCGTGATCCTGCCGTTCGTGGTTCAAGCTTCCTGGACTCAGAGCAAGGTGGCGCCAAAGGTGGACTCCTTCAAAGGACCTGTTGAACATCAGAATTTGGGGAGGGGCACGGCGACGCCCACCGCGACACCCACGGCGACACCAACTGCGACACCCACCGCGCCGCCGACCGCGGCACCGACTGCGACCCCGACGCCAACACCCACAGGGACTCCCGCGCCCCCGGCGACCCCAACCGCCACCCCCACACCGACGGCTACGCCCACAGTGACGCCGACCCCAGATCCGATTTTTTCTGACGGTTTCGAAGACGGCACTACCGGGAATTGGAGTTTTGTGGTCGGCCTCATCTTCTTCGGGGTGGCCGGATTGTTTGCGGCTTTTTACTTTCGCAGGTCTTCTTGATTACTTTTCTTTGCGTTTCCTTTGCGCTCTTTGCATCTTGGCGGTTCAATTGATTTCTTGTCCCTGCCCCTAATCCTCCGGCCTCTCTCCCGGCGGGGCCATTTTGGCGATCTTGGGATCGAAGCGGGC
>JBDLIO010000571.1:0-2877 GCA_039714865.1 Acidobacteriota bacterium
GACGATCTGTGAGCGGATTCTCTCGACGTCGTGGAACTGGTGATGGCCTTCGAAGAAGAGTTCGGCGTTGAGATCCCGGACGAGTCCGCGGAGAAAATTGCAACGGTGAAGGACGCCGTCGATTATCTCTCCCAAAACGTGGAGAGCTGACAATGACTCGCCGAGTGGTGGTGACCGGCCTGGGGTTGATCTCACCACTCGGGGTTGGAACCCAGGCGACCTGGGAGGGGCTGGTGTCCGGCCGCAGCGGGGCCGGACCCATTACCCTGTTCGACACCGAGGGATTCGCGGTTCGGATCGCGTGCGAGGTCGATGGTTTTGACGTCTCACCCTGGCTCGGGCCCAAGGAAGCCAGGAAGTTCGACCGCTTTATTCATTTCGCCTTGGGCGCCTCCCACATGGCGCTCGAGGATAGCGGGCTGGAGATCACCGAGGCCAACGCCGAAAGGGTCGGTGTGGTCATCGGCTCCGGGATCGGGGGTTTTCCCCTGATCGAACGGACCCACGAGAATCTACTCAACCGTGGACCCCGGCGGGTGTCACCGTTCTTCATCCCCGGGTCGATCATCAACATGTGTTCGGGCCTGGTCAGCATCCAGACCGGCGCCAAGGGGCCGAACATGGCCACGTGCACTGCGTGCTCGACATCGGCCCACGCGATCGGGGACGCCGCCCTGTACATCAGGCATGGCTACGCCGACGCGATCATCGCCGGTGGGGCCGAGGCGGTGATCTGCCCTTCGCCTCTGGCGGGCTTTGCCTCGATGCGTGCTTTGTCGACGCGGAATGACGAACCCGTACGAGCTTCTCGCCCGTGGGACAGAGACCGCGACGGCTTCGTTATCGGTGAGGGCGCAGGTGTTGTGGTCCTCGAGGAGTACGAGCACGCCAGGCGGCGAGGTGCTGTGATCCTCGGCGAAGTCGTGGGCTTCGGCATGACCAGTGACGCTTTCCACATCTCAGCGCCGTCTGAAGATGCTGACGGGGCCATTCGGGTGATGCGAATGGCGCTGGGCGAGGCGGGTTTGAATCCGGAAGATGTCGATTACATCAATGCCCACGGCACGTCGACACCGGCGGGAGACGTCGTGGAAACAACCGCGGTCAAAGAGGTCTTCGGCGCCCATGCCCGTTCGATGATGGTCTCCTCCACCAAATCGATGACCGGACATCTGCTCGGTGGTTCCGGTGGACTGGAATTCGGCATCTCGGTTCTGGCGATGAACCGGAGCATCGTGCCGCCGACGATCAACCTGGATCACGCGGACGAGGGTGACGATCTGGATCATGTTCCGCACACTGCCCGGGACGCTCAAGTCGATGTTGCTCTGAGCAATTCCTTCGGGTTTGGGGGCACGAATGCGTGCCTGGTTGTCAAGAAGGTATGACCCGGCGAAGCCGGAACCGAAGAGGACTGACCGAGCCCGCAAACGCAGGCCCTGAAGGACCTGCCTACAAGGGATCTCGAGGTCGTTGTAGGCGGGTCCTTCAGGGTCCGCGCGCCGAGTTCGCGGCCGGTCCGAGGAGAGTCTGAGGGATGCCGATCGAGAATCGAGATGAGGGTTCCGGAGAAGCCATCGGTGCGCCTGAGACCGTTTGGGAGCGGATAGGCCGGTTCTTTGCCCACATTGACCTCTACAACTTCGGGCGGTGGATGCTCCTTGCGATTGCCGTTGGGGTTGTCGCCGGTTTGGGCGCGGCCTTCCTGACCTGGGGAGTTGACGGGGCGGCGAAGCTCTTCCTCGGCCGCGTGGCCGGGTTCGAGCCACCGGGCCACGGCATTCACGCTCACGCCAGCGGGTGGGAGTCGCCCCAGCGGCCGTGGTTCTTGCTGCTCGTTCTTCCCGGTGTCGGGCTTCTTGTCGGATGGTTGGTCCAGACCTTCGCCCCCGAGGCCGAGGGACATGGCACCGATGCGGTGATCAAGGCCTATCACCAGAACCGTGCGGAACTGAGGCCGCGGGTCGTGCCGGTCAAGCTCCTGGCTTCGATGCTGACGATCGGCTCGGGCGGTTCAGCCGGGCGTGAGGGGCCGGTCGCACAGGTCGGCGCCGGATTCGGGTCGTACCTTGCCGACGTGTTGAAACTCCGGGTTCGAGATCGGAGAACCCTGGTCATCACCGGGATGGCGGCCGGCATCGGGGGCATGTTCCGGGCGCCGCTCGGGGGGGGCGCTCTTCGCCATCGAAGCCTTGTATTCGGAGAATGACTACGAATCCGAGGCATTGATTCCGGCACTGATGGCTTCGATCGTCTCCTACGTGGTGGTCGCCTCTCTGACGGGGTGGTCGTCGGTGTTCACCGCCCACGTCGATCCATTCTCCAGGCCGCAGGAACTGATTTCCTACTTTGTCCTGGGCGTGGTCCTGGCGGTCATCGGCGTCATCTGGGTCAAGGTCTTCTACGGCATGAGGGATGGGTTCTTCGCCCGCCTCAACGTGCCGGCGATGGCCAAGCCGGCGGTTGGCGGGTTGCTGATAGCGTGTCTGGCGCTCAACCTTCCCCAGGTCCTCGGTGGCGGCTACGGTTGGCTCCAGATGGCGATGGGGCCGGGTCTTCCTCTGGCAATCCTCCTGGCTCTGGTTCCGGCCAAGATTCTCGCGACCAGTTTCACCATCTCCTCCGGAGGCTCCGGCGGCGTGTTCGCGCCCTCCCTGGTGATCGGAGGCTTGACCGGCGCCGTCTTTGCCGAGTTGCTGGCGCGCTTTGCCCCGTTCATGGCCCCCTCGGCCACGGCCTGCATTCTCGTGGGCATGGGTGGGTTCTTTGCCGGCGCAGAGCCCGACAAGGGGTGCGAGGTCACACCTTTTCAATGATGCCGCTGCGCGGCCGGCGTTTTCGGTGATTTTGTTGTCTGCCTCATTTAATTCTTGTTTG
>JBDLIO010000572.1:0-2873 GCA_039714865.1 Acidobacteriota bacterium
TCACCGTTGCGGACCTGGAGGTCCGCGCTCCATCAAGGCGCTCAGGACCTTGCGGTGGGAGCGCGGACGTCCACGTCCGCATCGTGACCTCGACAAAATCCGAGTTACCATCTCCTGGTGACCGACTTCACCGATGAAGCGTTGGTTGTGGATACCCGAAACTACCGTGACCGGGATCTGCTGCTCAGCGTCCTGACACCCCGTCACGGCGTCGTCCGAGGCGTATTCCGCCGCGCCCGCGGCGGCAGAGCGCCCCGGGCCGCCGCCACCCAGCTGCTCTCTCAGGTCCGATGTTCCATCCACCAACGCGCGTCCGCCGAGCTGGCCGACTTCCGAGACGTCGACCCCATCACATCCTCCTTCAGCCTGACGACCGACTTCAACACTACGACTGCCGCAGCCGCGGTTGCCGAACTCTTGCAGACCTTCTGTCCGCCCGGCGAACCTGCACCCCGCCGCTACCGCCTGGGCGTCGCCATACTCAAGGCGCTCCTCGACGGCGTGTCGCCCAACGCTGCCCTGGCCTACACCCAACTGTGGCTGCTCAAGCTCGGAGGATTCCTGCCACCCCTCGAGTTGTGCTCTTCGTGCGGCGTCCGACTCACCGACAGGGCCGTCGCGTCGTCTCTCGGTGAGGGATTGTTATGCCCCGGGTGCGCACCCTCGGGCCAAAGCTTGGGCCCCGGCGATCTCGGCGCATTGCGAACCTGGTTGCTGGAACCTCCCTCGGCCATCTCAGGTGACCCACCAACCACCCTCAGAAGGTGGTTGGACCTCACATCGCAGGATGCCGCGGAACGACGTCTCAAAGCTCTCGACTTTCACCGGCGCCACGCCGTAACCTAGCGGGTTCATTGATTTTTGACCCCTATCATGGTAAAAAATTTATTGAATGCACCGTTTCCGGTGATTTGCATTCCTCGAATTGTCGAGTCAAATGAAGGAAGCAGTTTCGAAGCCGGAACAAAGGGAGACTTGATGAGCAAAACGATCCTGCTCGCTGACGACAGTATGACGATCCAGAAAGTCGTCGAACTGACCTTTTCCGACACCGACTTTGAGGTCATCTCGACCTCGAGCGGCAATGAGCTGCTGGAGCGGCTGCCCTCGAGCGGAGCAGACATCGTCATTTGCGACACGATCATGCCCGGAACCGATGGCTACGCCGTGTGCCAGGCGATCAAAAGCGAATCGAGCAGCCTTCACCTCCCCGTAATTCTGATGACCGGGACCTTCGAGCCCTTTGACCGGGACCGCGCGCTGGCCGCCGGCTGCTCGGAGATCATCACCAAACCCTTCGAGGCGAGAAATCTGGTGGAAACGGTTGAGAGGCTGGTCACCGACCAAGGCATCGCGGCCCCCGCTTCCCAGCCCTTTGCCGGTTCGGTGGCGCCCCCGGACATCGGGGATGTCGTCACTCCGGCGGCCCCGGACCAGGGCGCACCGGAGTTCGGGACCATGCTGTCGCCCCCGCCGGATGCCCCTTCCGAGGTCATCCCACCGGAATCCGGCGACGAGCTTGATTTCACCTCCACCGGCTTCGCCGAGATGGAAGCCGCCGGCGCCGTGGAAATCCCCGACGTCGTACCGGAACACGGCCTCGATTTTGATTCTTTGACCTCCGAAGAACCGGAGGCCGAAGCACTCGAAGCAGCCGAAGAACCCGAAGCCGAACCGATCCAGCCGATCCCGGCTGCCGATATCGATGAGGCCGTTGACCCCTTCGGCGCTTCGGCGCCCGGAATGTTTGCTGAACCCGAGGCTGCCGAGGAGCCGCCGCTGCCCGAACCCGAACCCGAACCCGAGCCCGAGCCTGAGCCCGAAACGCTCGCTGAACCTGCGGTCGAACCCGAACCGGAACCCTTCGATGCCGAACCGGATATTCCCGAGCCAACCGACATCGAAGCCCAACCGCCGGCCGAGTTCCCCCTCGACACCGACCCCGTCGTCGAACCGGTCCCCGAGGTCGAGATCCTGCCTGAGAAGGATGACGAATTCGAAGAGTTGGGCGAACCTTCGGTCAGTGGACTCAGCGACGCCGACGTCGATCGCATCGCCCGAAGGGTCGTAGAACTGGCCTCGGACCGGCTGGAGAAAATTGCCTGGGACGTCATCCCCGACATGGCGGAGATCGTTGTTCGAGAACGCCTCCGTGAGTTGGAGAACGAAATCGAGAACACAGCCGGGCCATCAGAGCCCAACTGAGTAGGCATGATCGACCGGGACCGGCTGATTGCTGCCGTCGGGCCCTGGGTCGGCAACTGCCTGATCTTCGATCAGCTGGACTCCACCCATCTCTTCGCTCGGCGATTGATGGAGCAACTCGACACCGAGGACATCCCCGTCAGCCCGACACTGGTTTTGGCCGAGTTGCAGAGCGGCGGGCTGGGCCGGGCTGAGAGAGTCTGGTCGTCCCGGCCCGGCGGGCTCTACCTCAACGTAGTGTGGGCCATGACAGACCCCTCAAATATTGCATACCTGCCGATGCTCGCGGCCAGCACGGTTCACCAGGCCATCACCGCAGTCGGCGTCGAGAACGCTGCCATCAAATGGCCCAACGACATTCTGGTGGACGGCCGGAAACTGGGCGGAATCCTGATCCATGCCCGCCACGGCGCCCGACTCCTGGCGACCGTCGGCCTCGGCATCAACATCACCGAGACGCCCGATCTCACGGGCACGCCGGTAACTTCCCTGGCAGACATCCTCGGCCCCGGTGATGCCGCCGACCGGTCAATCACCCTGATTACGACTTTTCTGGAACGATTCACCAAGAGCCTGCACGACCCCGGACCCGCCGTCGAGCACTGGAAGTCCCACCTCATCCACATCAAGGGCGAGTCGATCCGTTTTCGGGCTTCCTCAGGCGCCCT
>JBDLIO010000573.1:0-2859 GCA_039714865.1 Acidobacteriota bacterium
AGGGGAGAGCTGCGAGACTTCCCCGGAGCATGAGTTGATTCAGATTGATCTCGGAGTCTCGGTACGCGGGGACTAGGGATCGGTACGCGAACCGCGAAGCTGGAAACTGGAAATGCACTTGCCAAAATCCGGTGAAAAGGTCGGGCTAGAATACTCGTTGTGACGGATTTTCTTTTTGTCCTGAAAGTACACTCGGCGTTGGTTGCCGTCCGCAGGGGCGCCGAGACTTCAGAATCAAGTTTCCAGTTTCCAGTTTCCAGGTTCCAACCGTTTCGGGGTCTTGTTTTTTTGATGCTCCTGCTGGTTTGCGGAGGTTTTGCATTTGCCTCTCCTTCCCCAGAGCTTCGAGTCGTCGCTCCTCCGGAACTGCTGTCGATCGTGGCCGATGTTGAGGCTCTGGCCGAGGAAGACTTCACCGAGGTTCTCAATCTGACGGGGCGCCTTGGTTTCACCGCCCCGATTACCGTTGTCCTGGTGCCTGAGAGCTCGCCCCTCGCCGAGGAGAGCCCTCGCTGGGTTTCCGGATATGCACGGGGCGATCGTCGCACGGTTGTACTTTTTCCAGCCCGAGTACCCTCCTATCCCGTTCGAAACCTCCGGGTGTTGCTCAGGCACGAAGTCGCTCATGTCCTCGTGTGGGAGGCGGCCGGAGGACGGGCGGTTCCACGGTGGTTGAACGAGGGGATTGCAACCGTCGCAGCTCGTGAGTGGGGTCTGGAGGACCGGGCCCGCTATGCCGCCGCGGTGATCGGTTCCGGGCCGAGGTCGACCCGTCAGTTGGATCGTGCCTTCCGTGGCAGGGCGACTGAGGTTCGGCGGGCCTACGCATTGTCGGCAGGCTTCGTGAGATTCCTCCAGACTGAGTACGGTGTCATGGTACCTGCCCGGATCCTCGACGGCCTGGCCGAAGGGACGGATTTGGAAACGGCCTTCGTCGAAGCCGCCGGGGTGGCACTTCGAAAGGCTGAACGGCGTTTCTTCAAGGATCAGGCACTGTGGAACACCTGGGTGCCGTTTTTGACCTCATCCGCGGCACTGTGGATGGCGGTCACCGCTCTGGCGTTGCTGGCTATTGCTCGTCGAAGGGCCCGAAACCGAGCGATGTACGAGATGTGGGATGACGAAGATCGTTTCGACGAGACCGATGACGTCCAAGAAGTGAATTGAACCGCCAAGACTCGAAGAACGCGAAGAGAACAGCCACAAAAAGGCACAAAGAGGCACAAAGAGAGTAAAAGAATGAGCGGCGGATCAAGGACTTGTTGACTGCATCCTACAAAGGCGGAAAACAGAAAAACGCAGAGGCGCAGAGACGCAGAGTGGGGAGGCCGATGACACCGGTGCCGAGGCCTGCTCCCGCATCGGTCTGGATCAACGCAGTTTTTTCGAGGCCAGACTTTTTCCCAGAGGAGATTGTCTCCTTGTCCATTGATGTTTCAGACCTGCCGGAAGGCAATCATGTTGTTCGGGTGGGCAACGTGGACAAGGACCTGATTTTGCGAGACTTTTCTGTCCCCCTGGCCGAGGATATTCTGTTTTATGCCTGGTCTGTGGAGAAGGAACCGAAACAGGGGGATTAAACCCTTTCCTCTGCGTCTCTGCGCCTCTGCGTTTCAATGCCTTTAACTCGAGTGCCTCGGTTGATCGCCGACAGCTTCCCAGCCCATTCTGCCCATGGCAGAACGGGTCCCTACTCCGCGATCTTGGTTCGGCGTCGGACTTTCTCGGCGTAGCCTTCGAGAAGCTTGAAGTGTTCACGATCGGCATTGGCGAGGCTGTTGACCATGTCTGCCACCTCAGGATTGGATTGGATCACCATCGACCGGTGAATGCCCTCTGCGCCGTGACTCTCCACCGACATTGCGAAGCCCAGGGCGGCCGCGAGAGAGGGTTGAGGGTTGTGTGTCCGGAAGAGGGTGATCGTATCGAGCAGATCTTCAACCAGGGCGAGGTCAAAGTCGATTGGGGAAAAATCACTGGGGCTTCGCCGGACCAGGTTCTTGGCCAAGGCAATCATGTTTGCGTGGCTGTGCTCTTGCATCGCCAGTCTGAAGAAAAATCCGGACGCCTCGTCATCGCCGGCGAAGACCTCGCTGTACCATTCGTAGAGCTTCGCAACTGATGACTCGATCTTTTCGATCGCACTCAGTACTGTCAGTATCTGCATCCCCGATCCCTTTCGGTCTGAAATCTCGTTGTATTTAGGAAACAGGCTCAATCTCAATTATATTCTACGACCGAAAATTGGTCGAGTTACAGGGATCGGAGACGCTGCGGCTGCGTTCTGGAGCGCGGGGATCCTGCCCCGCATTGTGAGGGAGAAAATTTGCAGGCGGCAAAGCTGACAGCTGGCAGCCAATAACTTCTATACTCCTCACATGAAGATTCCTTTTCGAGGGACCCCGGCGGCCTCCGTTCTCGCCGTGATGGTTGCGCTGGTCGTTGTGACGCCGTGGCACGGGAATGACCTGCCGAGTTGGGCTGCGGTGGTCATAGGCCTGGTTGCGGCGATGGTGGCAGGTCCGCGTGAGAAAGCATGGTGGCCGTGGCTGGTGGTCGTTCCTGCGTGGATCGGTTTGATGATTCCCTCGCCCTTGCCTCTGTCGGACGAGGCGGCGACGGCTCGTTTCGACCGGCGGTGTCAAACGATTTTGAGTCTGGCTCAGACCGTTGCAGGGGATCCGCGGATCGGTGATTTGGTCATGGGCACGGGGGCGACGTTGGATCCGTCCCAGCCGTTTGACCTTCTGGCCCGTGTTGCGGCCGGTGAACCGGCGTTGACGATCTACCTGGCGGATGATCGAGGCCGGCTGGTGGCCTGGGGTGGACGGCCTCACGGATTTCCTTTGGGCCTCAGGC
>JBDLIO010000574.1:0-2858 GCA_039714865.1 Acidobacteriota bacterium
CACCGACAGCGGGATCGAAGTCGCGATGATGATCGTGGCGCGGGCGCTTCGCAGAAACAGAATGAGGACAAACACCGCCAGGATTCCACCGACGATTGCGGCGGAACGGACCTCACGGACCGCCTGTTCGATGAATCGGGACTGGTCAAAAAGAACAGTCAGGCGGTAACCGTCAGGGAGCAGTTCCTCAAATTCAGGCAGCCGGTCCCGGACAGACCGCGCCGTGGCGACGATATTGGCATCGCCCTCCTTGTAGATCGCGATTTCGATGCTTTCGTTGCCGTTGACCCGGGTGATTTCCTCCCGTTCACGAGCGCCCCAACGAATCTCCGCGACCTCTTTCAATCGGACCGCCGAACCCTGATTCCAGCTGACGACCAGGTCTCCGATTTCTTCGAGATCCTGGTACTCATTGATCGTTCGGACCAGGTACTGGGTATCGGCGCCCTTGAGCGATCCCCCAGGAAGATTGATATTGGAGATGCCGACGACCTCACGCACTCGATCCAAAGGGATCTTCAGCGCCGCCAGACGTTCCTGGTCGACCTCAATCTGGATCTCCTCTTCCAACCCACCCTTGATGCGGGCCGAAGCGACGCCGAGGATGGTCTCGAAAGCCGGCTTGAGCTTGAGATCCGCTACTCGCCGCCCCGCCATCAGGTCACCGGGGCTGCCCAATGCTATTCGGAGGATCGGATCCAATGAGGGGTCAAAACGCAAAACGACCGGGTCGTCAGACTCTTCAGGCAGGATCAGGCGGTCGAGCTTTTCGCGAACGTCCAGCAGGAGCAGATCCATATCCGCGCCCCATGCGAACTCCAGGGTGACCTCGGACACCCCCGGCCTCGAAACCGAATGGATCGAACGAAGACCCCTGAGGACGCCCACTGCTTCCTCGACCGGTCGCGTGATCAGATTCTCGACTTCTGCCGGCGCCGTATCGGAGAACTCCGTCTGCACGGTCAAGGAGGGGTAACTGATGTCAGGAAGGAGATCCAGCGAAAGCCGCTGGTATCCGACAACGCCAAAAGCCGCCAACGCGATTGCCGTCATCAAAACCGCAACGCGGCGGCGCACCGCCAGGGCAACGAAGGACCGCATCAGCCCTCCGGCGACTCGGAGGCGTCAGAATCGTCGCCGCCGAGATTGGGCGTCTGGAGGGTGGGGGTCTTATGGGCGTCGGCCAATGACCTCTGACCCTGAACGATGACACGATCACCCTCGTCCACACCCGCGAGGATCTCGGTGAAGTGATCGTCTTCGAATCCGATTTCCACCACTCGCCGCTGAGCCGTTTCGCCGTCGGCGATGTAGACAACCCGTTCCTCGTGATCCGTCTGAACGGCGATCCGCGGCACTATGAGCACGCCTTCGTGGCGGTCGGTGACGATCGACACCTCCGCGAAATCGCCGGGGCGCGTGCTCTGAGGGAAGTTTCTGATCTCGACGGTGACCTTGATCGTGCCTGAGGTCGCGTCGACCACGGGGCTGACCAGGAGAATATGGCCCTCCAGGCGATCGCCGGTCGAGTCAACCACCAGCTGCACCGGTTGGTCGGTCTGGATGTTCCGGAACTCGCGGGCCGGAACGTGCACCCGCGCCAGAAGACGGCTGAGATCCGCCAGCGTGAACAAGACCGTGCCGTTCGAGACCGTTCGACCCTGGTCTACCGAACGGGCGACGACCCTGCCTTTGAAGGGCGACTGCACGCGCGTGTACGAAAGCTCGAGAGTCGCCAATTCCCAAGATGCCTCCGCGGCCTTCATCTGGCTGCGGGCGGCATCTGCCTCTTCGGCCGAGACCAGGCCCTGGGCCAGCATCTTCTCGCTCCGCTCCAACTGTAAACGCTGCTGCTGGAGATCAACCTCGGCCTGGGTCACCCTGTGGCGGTATTCCGCGTCCTCGATCTCGATCAGAACCTGCCCTTTGACAACTCTGTCACCCTCTTCTGCAAGTTGCGCCTGGATGATTCCGTTGACCCTGGCAAGAACATCCGCTTCCTTGTTGGGATCGAGCGAAGCGGTCGCCGAGTAGTAGGTTGCAATATCGCCCCGCCGGACCTGCTCCACGGCCACTGCGGCAGTCGGCAGCGGCGGGCGTCCACCAGGCCCACGCTGAGCGGCTTCCGGTCCTCCCGGACGGCGACCGCCAGGACGGCCTGGCTGTGCCGCCTTCTCTTCTGCGCCACCCTTGCAACCCACCAGAGCCAGGGTCAGGGCCAGGACGAGCGCCAGACCCGCCCCTTCTGCGATTTGTTGTACTCGTTTGGTCTTCGAAATCATCATCAACGTCTTCCCAGTCTCGTGTCTGTGTCTTCGTCAAAAATGGAGGTGCTCTTCAAATCAAGTCCTCTCCGTCAGGAAAACCAACGGAAACGCTCCCCCATTTCCTCAGGTGATACGCATGGATGGTGTGAGAGTTTGAGTTCCGGAGTCCCGAAGCGATCAGCGGTGGTGCTTCCAACCCACGCTCCCCAAACGATGGATAGACTTCAGCGTAGACCCGAAGCATCTCTTCGAACGGAAAATCGGCAAATGTTCCCCGGTCCCGGATGTACTCCATGTGGCGTCTGCCTGCTGTATCAAAAGGCTGGAACAAGGCGTCAGAGACGCCGTCAAACTCGAGCGGAAGCACACCGAATCGCTCGCACAGTTTGCTGTTGAACGTCGGCGTCACCTTGACCCAACGATCCTCCAGAAAAATCTCGGTAAAGCCGTGAAATGCAAAGACATCGGTCCCCAACTGTTCCAGAAGGCGTGGTGTCGCCAGGTGGTTCCTGACG
Source organism: Acidobacteriota bacterium (assembly GCA_039714865.1). GTDB lineage: Bacteria > Acidobacteriota > Thermoanaerobaculia > Thermoanaerobaculales > Sulfomarinibacteraceae > DAOWGJ01. The sequence goes on from JBDLIO010000574.1 coordinate 2,783, forward strand.
TCTGCGTATCCCAGGCGCGTCGGCAGTCCGACGGCACGTCCCGCAGCCGCCAATACAATCGCCTTGGGTACACAGT
>JBDLIO010000575.1:0-2856 GCA_039714865.1 Acidobacteriota bacterium
ATGGTGGCCAGTTCGTTGGCGCCTCCGATGGATTCGTTGAAGCCGTAACGGAGGGCTACCTGGGTGACCACCAGTGCAAACATCACCAAGAAGCAGATGCAGAAAATTATTTCGAGCGTGCGAACGAGTATGCCCTCCAGACGTTTCATGTCAATCCTGCCCGCAGGCCTTCGACGCAGCAATCGCGGCGTTGATGTCGTTCCACGTGTAGTCACCGCGTTTGACGAAGAAGTCGTAGACCGGCCGGGTCCGCGCCCGCATCTCGGCGCGGACCTGAGGGGTTGGTCTGATGATCTCCACGTGCTCGGAGAGCTTTTCGATGATCTGCTGCTCGCCGGCCGAGTAGAGCTCGTCGCTGAGCTCGAGGGCCTCCCGCGCCACCTCATCGAAAATGGCCCGAAGATCGGACGGAAGCCTCTCATACCACGCGAGATTGACCATAAACGGATCGGGTCCGGTGGCGTGGGTGTCGATGGTGACCCAGTCCAGGACCTCATGCTGCCTCCGGTCCCAGAGATCCGAAGGCGGCGCGGTGGTTCCGTCGACGACCCCAGTTCTGAGACCCGCGTAGGTCTCGGACTGCGCGATTCCCTGAGGGTTTGCGCCGAGAGCGTTCTCCATCCGGTGAAATACCTCCTGAGCATTGGGGACCCGGATCTTGAGGCCGTCGAAGTCGGCCACCGTCCTGATCGCCCGCTTCTTTGAGCCGTGGGAGCGGAACCCCTGGGAGATCCCGATGGCGGGGATGTGGAAGCCCTTTGTTCGCCCTTCGGCGGCGACCTTCATCATCCACGGACTTCGGGCGAGGCAGATGGCCTGGTCCCAGCCGGCCACCAGATAGGGGAGGAGGACGATGTTGAATTTGATCGAGGCGTCCTCGAACATGCCGCCGCGGGTTCCCTGGAGGGCGCCGATGGCCACCGCGTCGGCCATCTCGCGCTCGGTGCCCAGAATGCCCCCGAAATAGTTCTCGACCTTTATGCGGCCGCCGGATCTTTGTTCGAGCTCCTCTTCGAAGAACACCATGGACACACTGCGTGGATCCGTTGTGTTCTGCGCGTTGGCATACCTGAAGAGGAATTCTCCTGGTTCCCCAGCCTGCACTGACGATGGGATCAGTGACCGGCAGATCAAAAGGACCAGGAGAACTCGGTTCACGGCTGCAACGTGCCGTTTGGTGCTTTCTTGAGATCGTCGCCGGCGATATCGTCCCACGAGTAGAAGTGGAAGGTCTTGTTGTCGGACATGGCCACGAAAATGCCTGACGGGAACCTCTCGTCGAGGACCAGACTGGTCACGTCGGAGCCGTCGCTTTCGTTGGTCGATACGTTGACCACCTTGACCAGTTGATGGTCGTGGGGATTCTCGGGTTCGCCCTCACGTTTGAAGATGCGGAATGCGTTGGCCTGCTGGTCGGAAACAAGGATGTAGCCGGTTCCGTCGTCAATATTATAAATTGAGATACCTTCGCGGTCTTCCATGAAACCGTCGGTGCCGAATACGGCAAGCTCAACGTCGGCATCGGGCGCATCTGGATCTGCGTGGTACTTTTTGATGCCTCCCCACTCATCCGAGTAGTAGACGTATCCGAGGGCGTTATCAACTGCGATGGCCTCGATCTCGGTGGTCTTGATTTCACCCTCTTCGGTTTTTGTCAGGCCGCTGAAGGACCCGAACTCCCGGATCTTGGTTGCCTTCACGGCGCCGGATCCGCCGTCTTCAATCCTGTACTGCCACAGGTAGGCTCCAGAGGGGCCCTCCTTGCGGCTGACGATGGCGAAGAAGGCTCCGTCGGACGCACGTGTGTAGAGGGCCAGGCCCATCGGACGCCGAAGCTCCGGCGCCTGACCCTCGAATGCTTCGATGCCGCCGTTGTCGATCGCAGCCATGTCCGGCAGGCGAAAGGCGCGGATCTTGTTCTCGTTGCGGTCGGTAGCAAGTGCGATGTCGATCGTCTCGCCGCCGAGTTGGAACCCGCAGGCGATGTCGACGTTGTTCATACGACCCATGCCGGTAACCGTCTTTTCCGGAATGATCTTTCCCTGCAGGTCGAAAACGTAGATGGCGCCGCCCTTGTCGGTGCCCAGTATCAGACTCTGGGCCGGATCCTCCGGGTTGATCCAGAAAGCAGGATCGTCGGTGTCCACTGCGGTCGGTTCGGTCACGACGACGGGAACGAGAGCCTGAACCAGCTCCATCGTGGTGATCTCTTGCTCTGGCGTTGGTGAAACGCTGCCGCCACAAGCCATGGTTACCAGAATCGTCGCCAGGAAACAGATGAACAGGCCCTTTGCCGCCGACCCTGTTGTCGTCTTCTTTGAGGGGCTCGAAAGATGCATGGTTCTCTCCTTTGTGTCGTGAAAAAGGTGACTCTTCATACGGGGCGGCGCATGGGGTTGACGTATTGAAATATCACTCTGAATCTCCGCTTTCATCTCGAGGAGGGCCGGTGGTGGAACGGATAACCAGGCTGGGAGCAACGACATCATGGAGCGGCTTTGTCCGCCCGTCGTCGATGCGTTCCGACAAACGATCGACCGCGGTGCGGCCCATTTCGCTGCCGGGCTGGTTGACGCTGGTCAGCGAGATGTGACGGAGGGCCGCAAGCGTCGTGTTGTCATAACCGATCAGGGAGATGTCCTCCGGAACCTTGAATCCGGCCTCCTCGAGGACATCCATGGCGCCGATGGCACACAAATCGTTGGAGGCGAAGATGGCCGTCGGGAGCGGTTCGGTCCGAAGCAGCTCTCGAGCTCCCCGTCGACCACCCCCCTCGGTATGCGCTCCCTCGACGGTCAGGATGTGTTCGGCGAGGCCAAAGCGGCGCATGGCCCGGAGGTATCCCTCCCGCCGGGA
>JBDLIO010000576.1:0-2856 GCA_039714865.1 Acidobacteriota bacterium
TCTGCACTTCGAGGTTCGTGAGAACGGCGTTCCGGTCGACCCGATGACCTTTTTGGGGGAGTAGCGGGGGCGTTTGGTCACCTCGGAGTTCAAGAGCGCCCCTTCCGAACGGGGCATGCCCCCCGGCAATTGGTGTGATCGGTTCTATTCGCCGATCCTTTACCAGCAACCACCCCCACCGGCCGCGTCGAGGCTGAATACGGGAGGGCAAAGCCAAGAACGGCGGCAAGTGTCGGCCACCACCCGCCGCCTCAGGCTATTTCCGCCGGTTGTAGGGCGATTGATTGGTGGGTTTCAGAGTAATGCTGCTGTCGCTGGCCTTTGTACGGACAGCTCCTTCGGTTCGACCCAACTTGAGGCCAATGACTCGGGTCGGCGTATTCTGCCGTGCGAGTTTTCGAAGGTTAGCAACATCTGCTTTCGACCAGCGGGAACCGCTGTTGCGAGTCGATTTCGCCATATGGAATTCTCCTTTCTTCGAACCACGCACGGTATAATGAATTTGCTTTGTTGTCCGTACGCGGGCGATGTTGTTTGAGGGTCAGTGACCGCTGGCCCTCTTTCCTTTTTGATTCTATCACATGGACCTTGAAAACCATTAACGTTTTATGTTAATGTTTTTCAAGAGGGGGCGGCGTGGAAATCCAGTTCAAGACCTCCAAGCTCCGAAAGAGCTGTACTGACGAGAAGGTACTGATGAAGACCTATGGCCCCGGGCGAGGGAAGATCTTGAAGCGCCGGCTTGATCAACTGCGCGCGGCCGAGAACCTCGCGATGATGAAGACACTGCCCGGCCGCTGTCATGCGCTGTCGAGCGACAGAAAAGGGACATTGGCGATAGACCTCGATGGTCCCTACCGGCTGCTTTTTGAACCTGCGGAGAACCCCACACCGCAGCTCGATGACGGCGGCCTTGATTGGGATGCGGTAAAGACTATTCGCATCCTGGAAGTGGAGAATTACCATGACTAGGCCAACTGCCAACGAATACGTACCCGAGTTTGTCTCGGTGCCTGGCGAGACCTTGCAGGAGGTCCTCGACGACCGAGGAATCTCTCAGGCGGAGCTTGCTGAGCGGACCGGCCGGCCGAAGAAGACAATCAACGAAATCATCCGGGGAAAAGCCGCCATTACGCCGGAGACCGCGCTTCAACTGGAACGTGTGCTCGGCATCCCGGCGGCTTTCTGGAACAACCTCGAGCGCAACTACCGCGAGAATCGGGCTGGACTTGCCGAGCGAGCGGAATTACAGGCGCAGGGCGATTGGATGAAGAGTCTTCCGGTCGCGGCGATGGTCAAGAAGGGCTGGATCAAGAAGGGCGCCGACAAGGTCGATCAGCTCAGGGAACTCCTCAACTTCTTCGGCGTTGCTACACCGTCCCGGTGGGATGAGCTTGTCGGGGCAGCCGCCTTTCGGAAATCCTCGGCATTCGATGTCGATCCCGGGGCCCTGGCAGCGTGGCTGCGGAAAGGCGAAATCGAAGGACGCAACATGGTCTGTGGCTCATTTGACCGCGTACGATTCAGCGCCGTCCTCGATCGGGTGCGGACTATGACTCAGCAGCCATTTTCTGACGCTTTCCCAACCGCTCAGGAAATGTGTGCGTCGGTGGGCGTCGCGGTCGTCATCGTTCCTGAACTGCCCAAGACCAGGGTCAACGGCGCCACCCGGTGGCTCTCGAAAGACAAGGCCCTGCTTCAGCTCAGTCTGAGATACCAGAAAGAAGACATCTTTTGGTTCAGTTTCTTCCACGAAGCCGCCCATATCCTGCTTCACGGGAAACGAGAGATTTTTGTTGACGGAAAAGGTAGTGAGGGTGATCTTGAGCAGGAAGCCGACGTGTTCGCCGGCAATGCGCTCATTCCAAGAGAACAGTACCGCCGTTTCGCCACTCGGCCCCGGTTCCTCAAGGCGTCCGTGATCGAGTTTGCCACCTCGGTGGGTGTTCATCCAGGAATCGTCGTAGGGCGTCTCCAACACGAGAAGCACATCCGACACAACCAGCTCAATGAGCTGCGGAGGCCGATCGATTTGAATGAACTTGTCGCTGCTGCAGTGCAGTAGATTAACGACTAATCAGGGGAACCGGTCATCAATGACTCAGAAGGCCGAATTTGGAAGAAAGATGGAAGTGCATCTCGGGTGGTTTTGTCCGGTGACCTCACCCTGACCATGCTATGTTCAGTCCATGGCCGATCAAAGGTCACCTGACCCCTTAGACAGCAGTCCCGGGACCAAACATCCGGGCTCGGCCCCGTCTTACCAGGCGATCGAAACCTTCGTTCACCGCTGGGAGCAGTCCGGCGCCGCAGAACGGGCCAACTACCAGCTCTTTTTGTCGGAACTGTGTGATCTCCTCGATGTAGACCACCCTGAACCGGCGACCCCCGACTCCTCCCAAAACGCCTACGTCTTCGAACGAGCGGTGACCTTTCATCATGGCGATGGATCCTCCAGCACGGGCCGGATCGACCTCTACAAGCGCGGGTGCTTTGTGCTGGAGGCCAAGCAGGGCACTGAGACACCTTCTGGAGACCAGGCCGAACCCCTGTCCCAAGCCGCCCGCGAACAAAAACGCAAACTGAGCAAAGGAATCGGTCGTCGCGGCACCCAGACATGGGATGACGCCATGGTCCGCGCCCGTGGTCAGGCCGAGCAATACGCCAGGGCGCTCCCGAACGAGGAAGGCCGACCGCCGTTCCTCGTCGTCGTGGATGTCGGTCACTCGATCGAGTTGTTCTCCGAATTCTCATGTACCGGCGGCGCCTATGTTCCATTCCCCGCGCCCGGCAGCCACCGGATCTTGCTCAGAGACCTTGTACGCGGTGACGTTGTCGACCGCCTGCGTGCCCTCT
>JBDLIO010000577.1:0-2852 GCA_039714865.1 Acidobacteriota bacterium
GCAGTCTCGAGCCTGGGGCCGCGATCAATCCTACAGCCGCAAAACCACAACCGGCGCCAACCCAGTCGAATACACCGGCGCCTCCCACCATCGCAGCGCAGTCTCAAGGTCACCCCTGGCGCCGTTGGGCAGGCCCGGATGGGAGATCAGTTCTTCAATTGCCGTGTGAAGTGGTTCCGGGGGGCCGAGGACATAGAGCACGTTTCGCCACTCCGGCATTTGTATCATTCCTTTAACGTTACCGTCGGAATCCTCGATCGGCGTCTTTGCTTTTCCTCTGAATTTCTCGTCTCTCCACGGGCCAAAGGCGATCACAACGTCACCCCGAGCCAGCATGGGCAGGTTGTCGAAAATGGCCAACAACGGCTGTGGCTGAAAGAGACTCGGTTGGGTGTTGGAGGAGGAATGGTCTCCCCGCATGTAGGAAAAGTAACCACCGGCGATCTCGAGATCAACTTTGGTCGGTGTCCAAGAGGATTGTGGTACGAAGCCCCGTTTGTGAAGAAAATCAACCGTACTTTGGAACCCTTTACTTCGAATCAGCACGCTGACCATCAGAGCGTTCCGGACCCCGTCGATCTCAGGGCACATGGGCACGCCGCATGACCTTTTCATGTTCATACGTCAATTGTACGCCTGAGCATGAGCCAGGTCGATTTGCTTCTGGTACCGGCGATGACCTGGCCGCTGATCAACTCAAGGGGTGGTCAGACATCCCCGACAATGTGCCCCGGAATGTGCCCCAGAAGGCCGGGGTTGAACCTCGCAATCTCGAGCAGGGGGCCGCGATCAATCCTGCCGCGGAAACTGCCATCTGACGCCGACCCGGACGCTGCCATCTGCCCATGCCCCTGATTTCTGTCCCGGCCAACTGTTCCGCCCCTTTACCTGACGCTGTGAGACCTTTCGATTCGTCCGGAGGATTCAAAATCAGGTGGAACCAGTGATCAAGTTGACAGACCCTCCTGCATTCGATTTCGCCTGTACAATGCGGGAGCAGGCGGCGAAAGCCGAGAAGGCCGGGTGTGAATGGCGATCGAAGGAGTTCAAGGGTCACGCTGGGATGGAACACGCCGGAAGACGGTCGGCAACGGCCCTGGTAGATTGGGAGAGTCCCCGCGCACGCCCGGCCCGAACTCCCTCAACAACGTCCAGGTACCTGTGATCACGACATGCGCCTCCGTCTGAATTCTCCCCGTTTCTGGTTTCTGCAGCTCGGCCTCGCGCTCGGCTGGATCGGGATCTGGCACGTTGGGCGGCTGCTCGAGTACACGCCACATACGAGTCTCTGGTTTCCACCGGCAGCCCTCACCTTGGCGCTCTTCCTTGCTCAGGGGCCTTCGGCCGCCGTTCCTGTCATGGTCGGCGCAGTGGTCGCCACGTTTCACTCGGCAGCCCTTTACGGTGACCCGCGTTCTGCTCCCTGGTTGCTCCTCACGGGTCTGACGTTCGGGATTGTCCACGCATCAGCGTATGGATTCGGCGCCTGGCTCATCCGGCGCTTGTCTGGCAGCGACCGGCTCGCTACCCCCGGTTCTGTCGTCCGCTTCCTCATTATTGTGACGTTTGCCTCGCTCGCCGCCGCGGTGGCGGGCATCGTGAGCCTGACGTCAACTGGGACGTTTGTCGAGGGTGGCCTTGCGAAGAACCTTGTTCCGTGGTGGATCGGCGATCTCGTAGCGGTCGTCACCCTTGCCCCACTCCTCCTGGTGGCGATGGACTACGTCTTCCGCCGGATGGGGTTACCGCAATCGGGCTGGTCGGACGCTTTCGGGCGTCTGCGGGCGCACGACTTGCCGGCGCGCAGTTTCCTCGTCAAGCTTGCGGTCGCTGCCGGCTCGGCTGCTTTGTTGTGCGCCTTGGCCACGATCGACCAACTCGGCCTCCCGGTGGCCCTGGTCGTCTACGTACTCATCGTACCCTTGATGTGGATAGCCCACACCGAAGGTGGTCTCCGGACCGTGATCGGGGTGGCCGTCCTTGCAACGGTCGTGGTTCTCGTCACGAGGTTGTTTGGCCTGACGGAGCAGGCGTTCAACTACCAGGCAGCGATGATTGCCATCGCGGCAACCGGGCTTTTCAACCTTACCGTGCCAAGGTTGTACGCCGCCAACCGCCGACTTCTGCACCTCGTTACCTTCGACCAGCTGACCGGCGCGCGGGCCCGTTCCGTCTTCCTTGAGGCGGCCCAGGATTTGCTTGAGCGGCGCGTCCGCTATGACATGGCCGTTTCACTCCTCCTTTTTGACATTGACCACTTCAAACGCGTCAACGATACGTTCGGACATGCCGCCGGGGATGCGGTTCTGGCGGAGATCGGCAGGATCAGCCGTCAAGAGTTGCGTGCCATCGACCTCTTGGGTCGCATCGGCGGTGAAGAGTTTGCCGTCCTGGTTCCGCGAGCGACGCGGGAGAAAGCGGTCGCGCTCGCTGATCGCCTCCGCACGACCTTTGAGTCTGCTGACTGGCAATCGGTGCATATTGACCGGCCCGTCACAGCGAGTTTCGGTGTCGTCAGCGTGAAGGAAGGTGAAAGCATCGGAGAGGCGCTCGATCGTGCGGACGGAGCGCTTTACGAGGCAAAAGGGGCCGGACGAAACCGCGTGTGTGTCGCCTAGCCCGGCCTTCCGGCTCAACGAACCCAGGTTTGCGGATCTCGCAGTCTCGAGCCTGAGGCGACGTTCAGTTCTGCTGCTGGTCCTGACGCGGTTCCTGTCATCTGCCCCTGAATCTGACTCCTGTACCTGCGCCTGAACCTGCCAACTGTCCCGGCCCCGGCCGCTGTCCCTGAGGCTGTTTGGCATGTCGGTACTTTCGTAGAATCCTGGGGCAGCGGCAGTTGAAAGGATCAG
>JBDLIO010000578.1:0-2851 GCA_039714865.1 Acidobacteriota bacterium
CCCGTAGGTAGACCGCGGAATGCTCGTGCCTTAAACCCCGGAAAAAGCAAGGGCGAGGGCCTCCGCTTCCGTTCCGTGCTCTTCGGCGTCGCCCAGGGAAAGAAATCTCACGGCATCCATCTGGGCCAGATCGTCAATCAAGCGCGACGGAATCGCAGAGAGTATGAAGGCAACCTCGACTTTCCCGTCGACCAGGGCCTGCGAAGCCTCCTGCGGCGACAAGCGGACGTCCTCCCCCACCCGTACTCGAAAGTGGTCCAGAACCCGTTCGGCCAACAGCCTCGTACCGCTGGCTTCTTCACCCAGCGAAACTGTCCGTCCCCGCAGATCAGCGATACTGGTGATCTCCTCCGCAGCCTCCTTGGCCACCAGGATGTGCAGCACTTCCTCGAAAAGCGGTGCGACCAAACGTACGTGTTCGTTGGGCGGCGTATCACCCTGAACAACGGCCAGGTCCGCTCCATCGGTCGGGGCGCCGATCAGGCGCATGTTGGCGACGCTGCCTTCGGTCTCGATGACTTCGGCCGACTCGACCGCCCCGGAGCTTTCGAGGACGCGGGCGAATGCAAGGCCGAGTAATTGGTAGGTTCCGGACTGCGGCCCGGTGGCGATAATGACCTCGCCGTGCCTCTTTTCGCTGTCGAGCCACCGGTAGCCGAAAAATCCACCCACTATCAGAAGCAACGCCACGACAGAAGCGACGATGACCCGGAGGGAGAGTGAAGATCCAACATCAGGTTCGAATTGCGGAGGCTTCATGATCGTCCCCTCGAAAATTTCCCTACTGAACATCTTCCGGACAATACCACAGGGTTTGTGGAGTGCGTCAGATTCCTACGAACTCCGGGCGACCCTCCAACGGAACAGATTTCAGGCGCACAGCCCTGGTCGTCTCAAGAATTTGATATCAGGTCTGGTTTCGTGTACGGTCAGCCGATCAGTTCGAAGAACAAGAGCGATTCGTGATCGGAAAAAGGAGACACAACGATCGGCCCAGAGTTCAACCGGGCTTTAGGGAACCGTTCGAAGAAAGGGGAAGGAAAAATGAACCGAATGTTGCTGTTGGGCCTCATAGGGCTCGCTCTCTTGTGCCTATTGTGCCCGTACTGCCGGGCCCCGGCCATCGAGGAGGACCTTCAACGGAAGGCCCTGGTCTGCGTCAACGACGCCGGCCTTGATGCGGAGGTCTTGTCAATCTCCGGGCGGGACATTTCCTTGAGCGGTATCGGCGCCTCCCGGGCGGTCAATGCCGATGTCGAGGCGTGTATCGCTGCGATTCCGGGGATCAGGGTCGTCGACAATCAGCTTCAGGGCCTGGGTACGCTGGTTTTCGAGACCCGGTACGGTAGCGTCACGCTTCGGGGCGCCGTACCCACCGAGGCGGCACGAACCAACCTGGTCGATGCGGCAGTTTCGTTGTGGGGCGCCGAACATGTCGTCGACCAGTTGCAGGTCCACCCGGACGACCACTTCGGACCCTGGCCGTCATCATTTGCCTCCGGATTGGCCGCCCTGCACCACTACCGCCAGGATCTCGAAGTGGAAATCTCCGAGGACCAGGTCGTCGTTACCGGCTCGGTGGTCAGCGAGCTGACGCGGGGAAGGGTCCTTGGCGGAACCGCCACCAACCTGCCCGGCCTCCGGGTCATCGACCACCTGACCATTCGTCAACCCGTCGGGGACCACGAAATCCTGCAGGCCAACCTGGATTTCCTCTTGGCAGGCAAGGTTGTCGAATTCGCGACTGATGGTGCTGACCTGACCAAGGCGGGCAAGGCCGTACTGAACGAGGTGATTGGCATCATGAAGACCAATCCCGGTCGCATCGAGATTTCCGGGCATACCGACTCCCGCCAGACGCCCGAGTACAACCTCGAACTCAGCAGGAGGCGCGCTGTATCCGTCGAAAGCTATTTCATCGCAAAGGGTCTCGACGCAGATCGTTACGAAACCATCGGTTTGGGAGAGAGCCGGCCCATCGCCCCCAACGACACCGCAGAGGGGCAGCAGAAGAACCGACGAACAGAGTTCCATGCCTTGAAGGAGAATTGAGCCATGACCTATCTCATTACCCAAATGTTGCTGTGTCTGCTACTCGCGGCCCTGTTCGGATTTCTGATCGGCTGGGCGCTGGGCGCATTGATTTGTCGAAAGAAAATTGGCGAACTCGAGGCGTCATGTGAAGACCGCCTGGCCATCGCCGTTGCAGCGGCACGCCCCGCCCACCGGGATGACCTCAAAAAGATCGAGGGTGTCGGCCCCAAGATCGAGAGTCTGCTCTTCGAGGACGGAATCCTCACATGGGAGCAACTCGCCGGCACTCCGGTTGAACGCATCAAAGGCATCCTCCACCGCGCCGGCGCTCAATTCCAGATTCACGACCCGGCCAGTTGGCCCGATCAGGCCAAACTCGCCGCCGAAGGACGATGGAAAGACCTCGAAGAGTTACAGGATATCCTCCTGGGCGGCAGGGGCATCTAGCCTCGTGCTTTAACTCCTGACGGCAACCATCTTCTCCCCGCCGGCTCCCCTTTTGGAACCGGTGGGGAGTTTTTTTTGCCTTCCCCCGGCGACAAACCGACTTGATGAGTAATACCTAAGCTGAGCGATTCTCATCGGCGACCTTCGTCAAATCCTTGGGCCCTGGGCACTTTCAAAGGCCGATGCGGACCAGAATCCTTTAGTACTTGAATCCGATCCAGAACTGGGTTTCGGTGCCACCGACCGACTCCTTCAGATCCCATTTCCGGACGAAATCCCAGTGCATCGGCAATCCGAAGAGGTTGACCGTGAAACCGACCCCGTAGGAAGCCAGACCGTCGCACAGCCGATCGTCTTCACAGACGACGGT
>JBDLIO010000579.1:0-2850 GCA_039714865.1 Acidobacteriota bacterium
TCGTCGTGGCGAGAAGGTGATCCAAAAAGAAATTCTCGTTGGTCATCGAGGCGACTTCGGCGACGAAGATCGTATAGCTCGAGGTCGCAAAGGGCTGAGTCTCTGCGGAAAGCACCGTGTGCATCGTGTGACCCATTTCGTGGGCCAGGGTGAAGGCGTCGTTCATGGTGTCGGCGTAGTTGAGCAGCATGTAGGGATGCACCCCGTAGACACCTGCCGAGAAGGCGCCGGCTCTCTTGCCCTCGTTCTCGTAGACGTCGATCCACCGCTCGGCGAGGGCGCGTTTGACCGTATCTTGGTATTCGGTACCGTAATGGGCGGTGGCCGCGATCACCATCGGCTGGGCGTCGTCGTAATGGAAGGGCCAGTCAACCTCGTAGAGTGGGATGTAACCGTCAAAATACCGATAGCGCTCGAGCCCGAGGAATTCCTTGCGGATTCGGTGGTATCGCTGCAGGGGTTCGGCGCCGGCCTTTGCGGTTTCGATCAGGTTTTCCAACACGGCGACCGGGATGTTGTTGCCATCCAGGGCCTGTTCGACCGTCGAGTCATAGGACCGGGCCTGCGCCTGGAACCAGTCGCGCTGGAGGATGCTGTTGTAGATCGATGCGTAGGTATTGGCGAAGTTGTCCCAGACCGTGAAGTGCGCCTTGAAAACGGCCTCGCGGTCGGCCTGGTTGCGGTAGGACCGAATGCCGGCGTTGTAGGCCGCGTGGCTTGCTGTCAGCTCCTGGCCGCTGGAAAGACTGAAGTCCGGAAATTTCACGTCGGCATTGGCAAGACTGTTGTAGGTGTCGCCGGGCGTGCTGGTGAAGCCGCCCGAGTAGGCCATCAACTGTTCGCCGGCCTCGTCCAGGACATGTTTCTGCTTGCGATAGGTTTCTTCCAGGCCGAATCGGTAGGGCGCCAGTTCCGGTGTCTCGTCAAGCCACTGCTGCATCGTTTCTTCCGGGATGGTCAAGAGTTCGGGGGTGAACCAGGCCGTCGCCTGATTGAACTTGACGAAGGCCACCTGGACCTGGCCCAATCGGGCCCTGTAGGTGTTGTCTGCGGTGTCCTGCTGTTGGTGCAGCGCCGGATAGCGGTAGACCTTGTAGGCCAGCTGGCCGAGCTCGTCCGAGAGTTTCGAGGCCGCCAGGATCTGGTCCGGTCCTTGGGCCAGTGTGCCCTTGAAGGCCTGATACCGGTCCATCAGTTCCTGAAGCACGACCAGGTCTTTCTCCCATGATTCCCAGTTGGTGTAGATGTCGCTGAGGTCCCAGGTGAACTGCTCCGGGATTTCCGCGCGCACACGGGTGTCGGGTTTGGCGGTTGCGAAGGCATTTCCGCTGAGGGACAGGACAATCAGGGCGGTGCAGGTCAGGATCAGGCTTTTTCTCATTTTGGCTCCTTGGTGATCAACGGTCTTCGGGGCGTGGAGGCACGGTGACCCCGAGAAAAGGTACGGCCGGGATTCTAAATGGTTTTGGCCCGGAAATACAGGAACGGCTGATCAACCGACACCCTTGTGCTACCCTCCGCGGCCATGTGGTCGACTGATTGTGACTCTGTGCTCGTGCATCGGCGCCCCGGACGGCGGACCGTCTCAATAGGCGTGTGGTTCGCTCATGGAGCTGCGCATGATCCCTCGCCGTTGGCCGGCGTGACCCACCTGGTCGAACACTTGACCCTGAGACGGTGCGGAGGCCGAGATCGCAGGAGCCTGGCCGAACTGATGGACCGATTGGGCGGCGAGGTGGATGCCTGGACCTCGAGCGAGACGATGGGGCTTGCGGTGCAGACAACCTCTGATGCTTTGCCCGAAGCGCTGGGGATTCTCAGAGACGCTGCCCTGGCGCCGTCTTTTGCCGACGAAGATGTCAATCTCGAAAGGCAAATTGCGTTGGCCGAACTCGAACTGATGCACGATGATCCCGCCGAGCGGGTCGGTGAAGCCATTTTGAAGGCCGCCTGGGGAGACCATGCCCTTGCAACACCGATCATCGGGACGCGGGAAACTCTGGAGCATCTCGGCGCCCGGGAACTGGAGATCCACCACAAGGACCGTCTGCTGCGCCATGGGGGCATGCTCCTGGCCGTGGTCGGGGACGTTGACATGAAGCAGGTCGCCCGGGAACTCGAGGGCCTGCCTTTGGGACCAAGAGTCAGCAGGCCTGCCCTCGAAAAGCCTGTGTGGATCGGCGGGCGGCTTCGGTTGGATCGAGGTGCGGCTGACCAGGTCCATGTCCGCCAGGCCTTTCCTGCGGTTTCCATCCGAGATCCCCTGGCACCGACAGTTGCTGTTGTCAGCAGGATTCTGGGCTCGGGTCACTCCAGCCGCCTTTTCCAACGGTTGCGGGAAGACGAAGGCCTGACCTATGACGTCTGGAGCGATACCCTGCTTCGTTCGGTCGGAGGAATGCTCGAAGTGGGCTGGGCCTGCTCGCCCGATCGGTTTTCGACGGCCTGGACGATGGTCGAGGAAGAGATCTTTCGACTGCCGTCCGACATCACCGACCGGGAAGTCGAGGTGGCGGTGCAGGGCATGGTTCGAGGCCTGCAAATGGAGGCCGAGACGGCTGCGGGAACGGCGTCACTTGATGTTGCCGAGGTCCTGGAGCGAGGACGTCGCTTCGACATCGACAGTGTCGTCGAAGAGATCAGCTCGATCACACCCGATCAGGTGCGAGAAGTGGCCAGGACCATCTTGAGGCCGGAGACCATGGCCAGCGCTGTATGCGGACCGGAGGGAAGTTGGGACGCGGGGACGCGGGTCTGAGAGGTCGAAGGGGTCAAAAAGGTCAAAGAGGTCGCTGCAGGGACAGCCGGTAGCGACCGGGAAAGCCATCGCCGGCGTTCAAAGCCGGGAGC
>JBDLIO010000580.1:0-2838 GCA_039714865.1 Acidobacteriota bacterium
GCGCCGGCGGCCAAGGCGATTCTGCACCTCGGTGCGACCTCGTGTTTCGTTGGTGACAACGCAGAGCTGATGATCACTCGGGATGCTTTGGAGTTGGTCGAGGAGCGCCTGGTGGCGGTGATCGGGGCACTGGCTTCGTTTGCCGAGCGGTGGGCCAACGAGCCTGCCCTGGGCCACACGCATTTTCAGCCGGCCCAACCGACGACGGTGGGCAAGAGGGCCTGTTTGTGGTTGCAGGATATGGTGCTGGACCTCCAGCGCCTGCGATTCGAAGCCGGCCGGCTGCGGGCCCGTGGCGTCAAGGGTACGACCGGCACCCAGGCGACGTTCCTCGATCTGTTCGAGGGCGATCACGACCGGGTTTGTCAGTTGGACCGAAAGGTCTCGGAGCGCCTGGGTTTTGAAACGACCTATCCTGTGACCGGTCAGACCTACCCGCGCAAGGTCGATGCCTTCGTTCTGGAGGTTCTCTCCGGTATCGGCCAGTCGGCAGCCAAGATGGCAACGGACATTCGTTTGCTGGCCCGGATGAAGGAGGTTCGGGAGCCAATGGCCACGGGCCAGATCGGTTCGTCCGCGATGCCCTATAAGGCCAATCCGATGCGCTCGGAGAGGGTCACGGCTCTGGCCCGGTGGTTGCTCAATGTTGCCCGGAATCCAGCGGATACCGCGTCGAACCAGTGGCTCGAGCGCACACTGGATGATTCGGCCAACCGGCGCATGGCCCTGCCCGAGGCCTTCTTGACCACCGATGCAATCCTGCGAATCCTGCACAATCTGGCCGACGGCCTGGTGGTCTTTCCCGCCATGGTTGCGGCCAATCTCCTCGCCGAACTGCCCTTCATGGCCTCTGAGGCGATCTTGATGGAGGCCGTGCGCCGCGGGGGCGATCGGCAGGCCATCCACGAACGCCTCAGGATTCATTCGAGGGGGGCAACCACAGCAGTCTTCGAACGAGGCGAGGCCAATCCATTCCTGGAGCTGATTGCCGAGGACGCCGAGGTTCCGCTTGACCTTGAAGAACTCCAGGCCCTCCTTGATCCGGCTGCCTTCGTCGGCCGGGCGCCGCAGCAGGTCGAGGAGTTCCTGAATGTGGAAGTTCGTCCCCTTCTGAAAATGACTGGGGATCTTCCTGAAGCCCGGGACCTCGACGTTTGATGTTGAGCCAGGGACGCTGGGACGCTGGGACGCATGGAAACGCAAAGGCGCAAAGGCGCAAAGGCGTAGAGCCGAATCAAGGCAGAGATCTGGGAGCTGCAACAGGGCCGGCTGAACGTTCAACGTTGGACGTTCTTGTGTTTTACGCTGCGTCTATCAACCCCCCTTTGCGTCTCTGCGTCTCTGCGTCTTTGCGTTCTTTTGTTTGGGTCTTTGCGGTTCAGTTGCTCTGTGTTGCAGCCTTGGCCTCTTTCGTGGTCGGTTGTGCTTCGAGCAGGGTTCCGACCGAACCGACCAAGGCACGGTCTACGGGCTGGACGGAAAAGGGTGACGCCTCATGGTATGGCGAGCCCTATCACGGCCGTCGAACGGCGTCCGGAGAGGTCTACGACATGCATGAAATGACGGCGGCCCACAGGTCCCTGCCCTTCGGCACGGAGGTCAGGGTCAAGAGGCGCGATACCGAGGCCGAGGTTGAGGTCCGTATCACAGACCGTGGTCCCTTCATCAAGGGCCGCATCATCGACCTCAGTTTTGCCGCGGCAAAGGTCATCGGTCTCGATATTGATGGTGTTGCCCCGGTGAAATTGAAGGTCATCGGCCGGTCGAGAACGCCAAAGCCCACGGTCAACGACCAGCCTGTCCCGCAACACGGCGGCGAGGACTGCCTCTGGGTTCAGGTCGGCGCGTTCGGTGATCCGACAAACGCCCGGAGAGCGGTGGAACGCCTCAAGGACAGTGGCGAGAAGGTGTTGTTGATGGAAGGCCCCGATGGGTTGGAGCGGGTTCGGGTCGGGCCGTTTCAAACTGGCAGCGAGGCGGCGGGTGCCCTGAGGCGTCTTTTTGACGAGTGGCCTTCGGCCCGGATTGTCGAGTGTGGAGGATGATAGTGAGGAATTCTGGCGCCCTCCGTCTTTTGATACTTGCCGTTGTGGTGGCGAGCCTGTCTCTGGCCATGCCGGCCTGCAGAACCGGTGCGCCGAAGGGGTCTCGTGCGGCGCGTGTGGTGATGGTTTCTTTTGACGGCCTGGGCGCCCCGCTCCTGGACCGTTGGCTCGGCGACCCTTCGATCGCGACTCCGGGCGGGCTCGGTGGAATGGCGGCTGACGGAGTAAAGGCCGAGCGGGTTCGCATGGTCAATCCAACCCTGACCTCGGTCAACCACGCCTCGTTGATCACCGCGGCCCTGCCGGCGCAAACCGGAGTCGTCGGGAACTCGTTTCGGGCTTATGGTGAGCCCCTGACTGCGAGGACCAACGGGTTTTCCGCCCCATCCGAGGTGTCTCCCCTGTGGGTCAAGGCTCGTGCGGCCGGACGCCGAACCGGTATTCTCCTGTGGCCTGGCGCGGATTTTTCGACTCCTGAGCTCGGTGGAGATTTCGGTATTACATGGCCTGTCCAGCCGTTGGTCCGTCCGGAGATCATCGAATTGCATCCGGCGACTGCTGAGCCTGAACCTGAACTGGCCTCGGTGGACGGCATCGAAACTCGGCGGTGGCGGGTGCCGGTGATCACAGACTCCGAGGAGCTGCTGCAAATTGAAGTCGCCGTTATGGACACGGAACCGGACGGGAGAGCCCGGTTCCAGACGATCGCCATTCGAAAAATGGGGGACGTCTCCTGGCGGTACTTCGAGGAGCACGGATGGTTTGAGACTACGGTCATGGCTACAGGGTCTTC
>JBDLIO010000581.1:0-2836 GCA_039714865.1 Acidobacteriota bacterium
CCGCGAACTCATAGAGGTAGACCGGCACACCGAGTTCGTCGCCCACCCTCTGCGCGAGCCGCCTGGAAAGCTCGACGCACTCTTCAACCGTAATGCCCGAAACCGGGACGAACGGGCAGACGTCAGTCGCACCCTGGCGGGCATGGGCGCCCGAGTGCTCCCGCATGTCGATCAACTCGTACGAGGCCTTGACCAGCTGAAAGGCGCCCTCCAAGACGGCCTCCGGCTCGCCGACGAAGGTAATTACCGTTCGGTTGGTCTCGGCGCCCGGGTCAACATCCAGCAGTTGCACGCCGGCAACCCCGGCGGCAGCCTGGGCGACTGCGTTGTAGATTTCGGCACAGCGGCCCTCGGAGATGTTGGGAATGCACTCGACGATCTTCATGAAGGCCTCCGACCTTGAGTTCCTTGATATTCGACCACTTACAGGGCAACTCCGACAGCCGCCAGGTCCGCACGGACCATCATGCGCACCAATTGCTCGAAGCGAATTTCAGGCGTCCACCCCAACTCGTCCCGGGCACGGCTGGGATCCGAAAGCAGGAGGTCCACCTCGGAGGGGCGATAGTATTCGGGATCTACTCTGACTCGTACCGCGCCGGTGGCTGCATCTTTGCCGACCTCAGCCTCGGCCTCCCCCTCCCACACCAGCTCCACTCCGGCTTCACGGAAGGCCAACTGCGCAAATTCTCGGACCGAGTGGGTCTCACCTGTTCCGATCACGTAGTCCTCCGGCGTCTCTCGCTGCAGCATCAGCCACATCGCCCTGACAAAATCACCGGCATAGCCCCAGTCCCGGCGAGCCTCGAGGTTCCCGAGCGCCACCGAGTCCCGCCGCCCGGCGGCAATCTCCGCAACCGCTCGCGTGATCTTGCGGGTGACGAAGTTCTCTCCCCGCCTGGGTGACTCGTGATTGAAGAGGATTCCGTTTGCGGCGAACAGGCCATAGGCATCCCGATAGTTGACCGTCGCCCAGAAGGCATACAACTTGGCCACCGCATAGGGTGATCTGGGATGGAACGGCGTCGACTCCCGCTGGGGGGTTTCTTCGACCTTGCCGAAAAGCTCAGACGACGATGCCTGGTAGTACCCGGCCTCGGGAACGATACGTCGGACCGCCTCAAGCAGGCGCATCGCCCCAAGACCGGTGACATCACCGGTGTAACTCGGTTGGCTGAAAGAGATGCCCACATGGCTCTGGGCCGCCAGATTGTAGACCTCGTCAGGCTTGGTTTGCGCCAAGACCGACGCAAGGCTTTCGGCATCGCCCAGATCACCGTAATGCAGGTGAAATCGCCCGCGGGTTGCCGCATCAGACCTCAGATGATCGATTCGCTGTCGGTTGAAGGTCGAGGACCGCCTGACGATTCCGTGAACCTCGTACTCCTTGTCCAGAAGCAGTTCCGCCAGATAGGACCCATCCTGCCCGGTGACGCCGGTAATCAAAGCTCGTTTCATGGCGCGGAGGATAGCAGAGAAACTCTCAGCTATCAGCTGTCAGCTTTCGGTGGCTACTCTTCTTGTGGCTCTTTGCGGTTCAATTGTGTTGTCCCGGATCGCCGGGTCAGCCTCGGTCAGTCCTGTAGTTCGGGGCTTCCTTGGTGACGACAACGTCGTGGGCGTGACTCTCGGCTCTGCCGGCCGACGTGATGCGGACCAGACGAGCATCATTCTGCAGCTCCGGAATCGAAGCACAGCCCGAAAGACCCATGCCCGCCCTCAAGCCCCCGACCAACTGCGTCAGTTGGCCCGACAACGGCCCCTTGAACGCCACCATACCCTCGATGCCCTCGGGAACCAGCTTGGCGACATCCTCGCCTTCCTGGAAGTATCGGTCTCGGGATCCATGGGAGTCCTTCATTGCACCGATAGAACCCATGCCCCGATAGGCCTTGAAGGTTCTTCCTTTGTAGAGGATCTGCTCACCCGGGCTCTCTTCAACTCCGGCGAACAGCGATCCGATCATCACAACGTCGGCGCCGACTGCGATCGCCTTGGAAATATCACCGGAAAAACGAACACCACCGTCAGCGATCACAGGCACTCCGTGCTCGTGAGCCTCTCGCGCACACTCCGCGACCGCCGTAATCTGCGGCATTCCTGCACCGGTGACAATGCGAGTCGTGCAGATTGAGCCCGGCCCGATGCCGACCTTGACCGCGTCCACTCCCAATGAGACCAGATCCCTGACCGCTTCGGAAGTAGCAATATTCCCAACAATCAGCGGCATCTCCGGCCACTGGGCCTTGACCTTTTCAACCGCGTCCAGTACGCCACGAGAATGGCCATGAGAGCTATCCAGGCACAGGGCATCAACGTTACGCTCAATCAGCGCCGCACACCGGTCAAAGAGATCACCAGACACGCCGATGGCAGCGGCAACACGAAGCCTGCCGAGATCATCCTTGCTGGCGTTGGGAAACTCCTGGGCCTTCTTGATGTCCTTGACCGTGATCAGACCCTTGAGGTTGCCGTCGGAGTCAACGACCAGGAGTTTTTCGATGCGGTGCTGGTGCAAAAGCGCCTTGGCCTCGTTGAGCGTCGTCCCTACTCGAGCAGTCACCAGATTTTCCTTGGTCATGAAGTCGGATATCGGCCGCCCGTACTCGGTGCAAAAACGCAGATCCCGATTGGTCAGGATTCCCCGGAGATTGCCCCTCTTCCCAACGACGGGAAGCCCCGATATTCGATAATGGGCCATGACGTCCAAGGCGTCCTCGACCGTCTGCTCGGGGGCGATCGTCACCGGGTCGACAATCATGCCCGACTCCGACCGCTTGACCTTGTCGATCTCCTCGACCTGGCGCTCGATCGACATATTCTTGTGCACGACGCC
>JBDLIO010000582.1:0-2835 GCA_039714865.1 Acidobacteriota bacterium
ATCGCAAGTCCCTTTTCCATTTCGGGAATCAACAACTCCGGGACACCCGCGGCTTCGACGTGAAAGTCGAATCCCGCGCCTTTGCTGTGTTCCATCAGGAGCTCGACCGCCCCGACCTCTCGTGGGTCGTATGCGAAGTCGGCCCCGACCGCCTTAGCCAATTCCAGGCGCTGCGGAGAGACCTCAAAGGCTACGATCTTGCTCGCACCGGCCGCCTTGGCCAGGGCGATGGCGGCCAACCCGATCGGTCCCGCCCCGAAGACACTGACCATATGACCCGGCTTGAATCCACCGGCCCGCTCGAACATCGCGTTGTAAGCAACACAGGTCGGCTCGGTCAGGGCGGCCAATTCATAGGCCCTCTCCTCGCTGCCTACTCGTTCTGCGATGGCGTCGATCTTCCAGCAGAACTTCTCGTCGACGGCAATGTAGTTGGCGAATGCGCCGGGGATCGTGAAACCCAGTTCTTCAAGATTCGTGCAGTGGTTGGGATAACCGTTACGGCAGGGGATGCACCGCCCGCACCAGATCATCTCCTCCACGGTCACCATATTGCCCGGCTTTAAAAGCGTCACATCCTTGCCGACCTCGACCACCTTGCCCGAAAATTCGTGCCCGAGAATGGTGGGAAACTTGGTCAGTCCCGGGTAGAGGATGTAGTTCTGGTCATCGGTCTCGTAAAAGTGCATATCGGACCCGCAAACGCCGCATGCCTGGATTTCGAGCAGCACTTCTTGTGGTCCGGGTTTCGGGTCGGGCCAGTCGCGTACCTCCAGGGTAGGGTTGTGCCAGATGGCATTGCCGTTGACGGCTTTGCCCGTCTTTTTCTCCCAGTCCGACACAATGTAATCGGCCTTCGGCTCCCACTTCGCGTCTAACACCATACCTTTCATCACATACCTCCATTTTTCGGTGCCGGAGTCTCCCGGGTCACCGGTCAGATTTTCACTCGGGTACCGTTGTACTTTCGCTCGACGAGATCGACGATCTCTTGATAATCCCTTCGAATCGGTCCGTTGGCCTCCATCTTCAGACTGGTGACCGCGGCCGACCAACGAATGGCCTCCGCGGGCGGATATTTCAGCCTGGCCGCCATGTAGGAGCCGAGACAGGTATCGCCCCGTCCGCTGCGTCCCACAAGCTCCACGGGATGAAACTCCGCCTCGTAAAACTCTCCGTCAGCATGGATCAAAACGCCGTTCCTGTGGGTGAGCACGATCTCTCGAGGTCCAAAGGCAGCCATTGCCCGCGCTGCCGATCTGAGGTCGGCCTCACCGGTGAGGGACTCGGCCTCAATGATGTCTGCCTTGAGAACGTCCACCAGCGCCAGAAACTGATGTCGTTCCGGCCACTCGGTGTGGAGGAGACGGGTGTCCGGCCCAATGATTCGAATGAAGCCCTGAATATCCGCACCGATTGTCGTATCTTTGCGCCGCAACTCCTCGAAGACTTCGAAGGGCACCTCGCCCCGAATCGAAGGGCTGATGACGAAGGCCTTCGCATCGACCGCCCGAACCTCCTCAGGCGTATATGTGCCGGCGGTCGAGGCCGTCTTCAGAATCCGCTCGTCGGGGTTGTCGGTCGGATACTCGAGACGCATCAGTGTGGAATCGGGCGTTTCGGTCGCAAAGACCGTGATCCCGTTCTCCCTGAGCACATCGAGTACGTGGCTGTCCTCCGGCGCCAACCGGGTGATCGCCGCCACATCGCAGCCCAGGCTGGCCGCGGCTCGGGCCGCGTAGTTGAAGCCGCCCCCATCGGCGTGCATCGTGCCGGCTGCGTTGATGATCGTGTCCTTTGTATAGTTGCCGACGGTGGCGATGTCATAGCGCTTGTGTTGATCGGTCATAATTCTCCTTCCGCTTTTCTCAGTCCCTCAACCGCACACGCCACAGGGTCGCAGCGAGGATCATCGAAAGCACCGATGATCCAATCCAGAACCAGATCACGTATGTAAAGTCATAGGTGCGCACACCGTCCACGATCAGCGATCCCCGATCGATGAGAAGGCCGCTGACGCGCTCCTGGATGGCCGCCCCGATGTAGCTGAAAACGCCCACAAAACCCATCACCGCTCCGGCCGCCCTTCTCGGGACGATGTCCAGCGCGAAAAGTCCTCCAAGCGCGGTCACCAGCCCGGTCAGACCGAAGCCGTAGATGAAGAACGCAACCGTCATGAATGTCGCGCCACCGTTCGGCACAAGGAAGATCATGAAGAGGCCGACCAACTCCATGACGGCGAAGATCAGGTTGACCGGGGGCCTCCTCGCGTTAAAGAGCTTGTCCGACGAGAAGCCGTAGGCAACAGCGCCCAGGATTCCGGCCACGGTGTTGACCGAAAGAATGCCGCCCGCCTGGATCAATGAGTAACCCTTGGCTTCCTGCAAATAGAGAATGCCCCAACTGTTGATCGCGTACCGCGTGACGTAGATCATCGCACTCGAGAGCGCCAGAACCCAGATGGCGGGAATCTTGAGGATCGCCCGTTGGGTGGCCCATGTGCCTTCCTTCGGCACGTTATTACCGGCCGAATCATTGGCGTGATCGCTCTTCCAATCGGCGACCGTCGGCAGGCCGAGAGTCTGAGGACGATCCTGCACCAGCACGTAGACGCCCCAGGCAACCACGATGCACAAGAGGCCCGGGCCCCAGAACCCCGCACGCCACCCGAACCAGGTGACCATGGCGGCGACGCCAACGAAAGTCAGGCCCTCTCCGATGGCGTGGGCGGTACTCCAGATGCCGTAGATCCGGCCCCGCTCATGGCCGCTGAACCAGTTCGCCATCGCCACCGCCCCGGTGGGAGCTCCGAAGCCCTGAAACCATCCGTTCAAT
>JBDLIO010000583.1:0-2831 GCA_039714865.1 Acidobacteriota bacterium
CCGCCGATCGTCGCGAACCTCAGGCGGCTCTCACCCTTCTGGGATGCCGGGGCCGACGCACCGAGACCCGAAGCCGAACCGTTGATGCATCAGACGGAAATGCCGGGGTGACAAAGCTGTCATAAGACAGCTTTGGGGTCAAAGAGTCGAAGAGGTCAAAAGGGTCGAAGGGGTCAACGAACGAGTAGCTATCACGACCGCGAAAGAGGGGTGTGCTCTGTCTACCGAAAGGGGAATAAAACCTCGAACGTCGAACTTTGAACGTCGAATTCCGAATGTGGGACAACCGTCAAACCTATGTATGAAACATTTTTCCTTTTTGACAGGACGCCGATCATCGAGCCTTGGCTGTATCTTAATAAACTCTGAGTGACCACCAAAAAGAGAGAACGATAAGTCATAGCGAGCGCGGTTGATCAGATCATTCGACGTTCAAAGTTCGACGTTGGACGTTCATTCTTGACCCCTTCGACCCTTTTGACCTCTTTGACCTTTTCGACCCCGTCCTAAAGCCGCCCGCGGAGCGTCAGCGTGAACGACCGGCCCGGGGCCGGGACCGAATCTTCATCGGCGGAGCCAAGGTAGGTTCGATCGAAGAGGTTGCGGCCGAGCAGTTGCAGCTGCAGCTTCTCGGAAAAGGCCCATCCGATCGCGCCGTCCAGCACCGCATAGCCGGGTACGACCTGCTCGGAGGGCCCCGGATCGTCGTGGCGGGCGTAGGCCGCACCTCGGATCATCCACTGAAGACCCTCAAGGCGAGAGTCCCGCAGAACCAGGGACACGCCGGGCGCCGGGATGTCGTCGATGGGCGACCCGTCGTCCCGAACCTCACCGTGCAGCCACCACGCCCCGAGGTGCAACGACACCGAATCAAATAACGACCGAGCCGCCTCGAGCTCAAGGCCGCGAATCTCACCCTCTCCACGATTGCGGAAGAAATAGTCATCACCGACCTTGTACCGCTCGATCATGTCTTCGATTCGGTAGAGGTAGGCGGAACCGCTCATATTCCATGTGTCGGAGCGGAAGCGGAGCGCCAAGTCGAATTGGTCGGCGTTCTCAGGCTTGAGGTCGGGATTTCCCGTTATGAACCCTCGGCCGGTTTCGCCCCGGTAATAGCGATCAGACAGCAGGGGATCCCGAAACCCGCGGGCGGCCTGGAGAGTCAGCTCCAAATTGGGGGCAAGATCGACCGCGCCGCCGGCGTAGCCCGAGACAGCCTCGTCGGAGGTCGAATGATCGCCGAAATAACCCCCGGAATTCGAGGTCCGAACCGCATCCAACCGCAGGCCGCCTGAGAGCCGGACGGGGCCGAGGGACCCATGGAGAGCGGCAAACAGGCCGTAATCCCGTGCGTCGGCATCTCGGATGGCCTTTTCTCTGAAGATCTCCTGTAGCTCGCCGCCCGGTCCGGCCTCATAGTCCGTATTGAGCGCCTCGAGCCCGTACCTCGAGGTGATGTTGGTTCCCAGGACCAGTCGAGACGAGCCCAGGGAACGCTCCACCTCGAGCCGCATCTCCAGATCGTTGGCCTTTGTATCCGATTGTGAGCGCTCGGTCGGCTGGAGGGCAGCGTCGAGATCGTCCTTGTCCAACACCAGTCGATAACGATCCCAGGCAACTGTCGCTGAGAGCCTCTTCCATTGGCCGGAAAGCGGCTGCTCGAATGCCAGGTTCAACCGGTCGGAATCCTCCAACGGGTAGAAGCGCCTCTTGGTCATTGACTCAGGGCTGGGCTTGCCGACGTCCCGGGCCCTGTCGGAGCGCCACGACATTCGAAAGACACCTCGGCCGATCACCCTTTGCCAGCCTGCCCGGATACCCGACGTCTCCCACCGGGTATCGAAGACCTCACCCTCGGGACCGGAATAATCCGAGTAATCCCGCACATGCGCTCCGAGCAGGAATCCACCGCCGGCCAGAGGTCCTTCGACATCCGCCGCGGCGCCCCAACCCGGAGCGCCCTGGGCGCCCTCCAGGGCATAGCGTACGCCGATCCCATCGGGATAAGGAGAGGGCATGCGTGACCGTGCCCTGATGATCCCTCCAAAGGCGTCCGACCCATAGGCGACCGAGCCCGGCCCGCGGATAACTTCGATCTCGCCAAGCGTATCGGGATCGAGGAAGGTCGCCGATGCACCCGCACGGCGTTCGGTGACAACACGGCCGTCGTCCAGAAGGATCAAGGTCCGGTGTTTGGGCAAGCCCCGCAGGCTGGGAACGACCGAGCGGCCCTCCCCGCCCCTGCCGGCCCCGGGTACTGTCGCCAGGACATCGCTCAGGGATGTCGGAACCCTCTCGTCGAGTTCCTCCTGCAAACTTCCGCGCAGCAGAACCACTGGACAAATCACGGACCTGTTGCGCAGCTCATGGAACGAGCGATAGCGAAATTGATGTTGTTGCCGGATCAAATGAGAGTTGTTGCCTGCAGCAGCGCCACCAGCGCATTGGAAGCTCTGGTGGCGCTGGAAGAGGAAAAAGCCGGCTATCCACTTCGATGGGTGCTACCGGCCTACACCTTCCCATCGAGCCTATGCGCTTGTCGCGGCTCATCCGTGGTCATGGATGTTGACGACGACGGCCAATTTTCACTTGCCGCACTTGGCGCGTTACCCAAGTCGAGCTACGACGCTGTCCTTGCTACCAACCTGTTCGGGCGCAACCAAAGACTCGAAAATCTTGTGGCTTTTTGCCAAGCCCATGGAAAAGCCCTGGTGCTTGACAACGCCACTGGCTTTGACGCCAAGCTCCAGCGTGAGGCCAACTGGCCAAGCGAGGCGATCAGTTTCCACCACACGAAAGTCTGGGGAATGGGCGAAGGGGGTTGCGTC
>JBDLIO010000584.1:0-2810 GCA_039714865.1 Acidobacteriota bacterium
TCGAAAGAAATTGAAATGATTCTTTTTAATGAAAAAAATTACATAGAAAATAACAGCTATGTTTCAGGACACGATAACGTAAATGTTTTTGGACTTTCGGATATGAGATACTTTATTAAAGCAAACGATACAGCAATTGATATTCAAATAAGCGATAAAAAAGGAAAAACATAGATTTGTATATAAATATGAGAACCGAACGGCTAACATTTTGTATACGTCCATACTCGCTTGCCGCAGGCGCAACACAAGCGAGTACGCCGTATGCAGCTGACCGTTAGGCAAAATTGGAAGAATGAAAACATCAGACTTAATATATAGACTTGATAAAGAATTTAATATAGCAAATAGTGCGGAAAACTTAGTTGAATTTGCCGTTACACCAGACATGGGTCACCTGCCGACGATCAGCGGCATAAACAATCTGTGATACCGGATTATACAGGGGTCTGGTTTCCAGCGCGCTCAAATCAATTGCCGTGATGTCGGCGGCCTTGCCGGTTTCCAGAGTTCCGGTTCGGCCGTCGATGTGCAGTGCTCGGGCGCCGTCCCTGGTGGCCATGGCAAGGACCGACCATGCGTCCAGAGCGGTTGGGCCGTGCCGAAGCGTGTGAAGGGTCCCGGCAAGGGCCATTTCGTGGAAGATCGAGAGGCGGTTGTTGCACGGCGCGCCGTCGGCCCCCAGGCCGACCGAAACCCCCAGGCCCAGCAACCCGGGGATATCGGCAATGCCGGAGGCCAGTTTCAGATTGGCTCCGGGACAATGGCAGATCCTGGTTCCTGTCTCGGACAGGTGGTGTTTCTCCTCTGTGTTCAGATGGACTCCGTGGGCGAGGATGACGTCGGGGCCGGTCAGTCCGACACTGTCCAGATAGTCGATATTGGTCCGATTGAAGCGACGCAGGACCTCCTCGATCTCCCCGAGATTCTCGGATGCGTGGGTGTGCAGCAGCCAACCGTTGGCCCGGGCCAGGGCGACGCAGTCCTCAAGAAGCTCCCTGGTGCACGACAGGGCGAAGCGAGGCGCCACGGCGTAGCCGAGCCTTCCCCCCGCGGCGTTGTTCCACCGCCGGCCGAGTTCCTCCGCCTGGGCAACCGAGACGTCGCGGTCTTCCATCAGGGAAGAGGGCATGTCTTTCCCGTCGTCCATGTGGGTCTTCCCGGAGATGAACCGTATGCCGAGTTCCTCGGCAACCCGGAAAACGCGGTCATGGTCATGGGTCGTGCCGAAGTCCAGGGCTGTGGTCGTTCCCCCGCACAGGAGTTCCGCGATGCCCAACTCGGCAGCGGCCTGCACGCCGTCGCCGTCCAGAGCGGCTTCATAAGGCCAGGTCCGGGTCTGAAGCCAGTCGAGGAGTTCCAGGCCGTCAGCCTGATGGCGAAGGAGGGACTGAACGACGTGCACGTGGCACTGAATGAGTCCCGGAATTACCAAGGCGCCGGAGGCGTCGATGGTCCGGCGCGAGCGGATTTCATTTGTCTGATGACGCCGGATTTCGAGAATCTCTCCGTTGTCGATCAGTACGTCCCCGGAGAAATATTCGCCATTCGTGACCATGGGAACCACGGTCCCGCCCCTGATGACAAGATCGATCATGCCTTATGCTCTCATACCGGGGGGGCGATCCGTCAATCAGTGGTCCGGTCCCCAGTCGCCGGGTTTGTGTCCTGAAAGTGTCTGAACTCTTCCACTATCGCCTCGACGACCTCGTCCACAGTGGTGACGACGGTGGGCAGACCGAGATCCTTCCGGTCGGCGAATTGGTTGTCGACAAGGGTCTCTTCGACCCACTGAAGCAGTCCTTCCCAGTGTTGACCGTAAAGCAGGAACGGCGTTGACGGGAGGTGCTCCACCTGCAGGAGTTGCCAGATCATCATCGCCTCCAATGTCGTGCCGATGCCTCCCGGCAAAACGACGAAGGCCGAGGACAGGCGAACGAAATGGTGGAGGCGTGAAAAGAACGTCCGGTGGCGGTACACCCTTTCGACGAAGGGGTCCGCGGTGCGGCCTTCGACCAGCCGGACTGGCAGGTCGCCCGGCGCCGGCGACGACAAGAGACCATTGGTGGCACCCTCGTTGGCGGCCTGCATCAATCCGCCCCCGCCGCCTGTGACCAGATCGCACCCGGCTTCCGAGAGGCGGCGGGTCATCTCTTTGACGTCGTTGAACAGGGGGGAATCAGGAGCAACCCGAGACGATCCGAAGACCGAAACCCTGAAACGCTGGAGGTTTCTGGGTTGCAGCCGTTCCAACGTTTCGACGGTCTCCCAGAGCTGGGCGACCGAATGGTCGATGATTCGGCACAGGTCGAGGGCGCCGGGATAGTCCTCGGCCCGTTCGCCGTGGGGGTCGTGTGTTCGATTGTTCATGGTGGGATTCTAACCCGGCGGGGGACTGGATGATGTCATTTGTCGCTGTCGTGGCCCCGGTCTCGGCCGCTGTCGCCGCCGTTTATAGGGGACACTGTCAAACTCTTGCGACACCCCCGTCGAAGGGTGAGGGCGCTCGTGTTTGCCGATGCCGCTACGGCCTCGGTCACGGTTCCGGACCCTGCCACGGATTCGGCTACGGGCCCGGCCACCGTCACGGCTTCGGATGCAGCAACCTCCACGTCATCGCCCGGACCCGGTCGAAGAGGGCGAGTGCTTCGTCGGTTCTCGAACGGTCGATGGCGCCTGCCCCTGCCAGGATCTGAAGGTGCACTTCGGCCTCTTTGGCCGACCCATACGCGATTCGCCAGTGGTACAACCGGTCTCTTCCGGATCGGCCGGCCCCTTCGGCCAGGTTTGCAGGCACCGACGATGCCGAC
>JBDLIO010000585.1:0-2808 GCA_039714865.1 Acidobacteriota bacterium
GGCCTCAGCCGATGCGACGGTCGAGGCTCCTGCCGCCTGCGTTTCGGCGAGGTCCCAAAGTTCGTGTTCGGCGGCCATTTCTCCGACCTCGGTGTATTCCCCAAAGGTCAGCGCACGATTGGCCTGCAACCGGGAGACGATGCCTTGAAGGTCCTTTGTCTGGCCTATCTTGTGTGCCAGCGGGAACTGTGCGAGCTCTACTTCAAATCGTGTCTCGGGGTCGTCGACCTCGGCCAGAATCTCGTCCAGAACCTTCACGGCGCCGGCTTCATCCCCCATGGCGATGCCGCGGTAATAGGCGACCGCTCCGGCCAGCGATCCGGTATGTTCGCTCTTCGGGAAGCTCTTGAGGAAGTCTTCGCACAAGGCGGTCTTCTCTTCGGGTGTTTCAACCTCCCGGATGGCGTCCCTGAAACTGCCGTAGGCGTCATCTGCCGATTGCAGTGGTTCCGCTCCGCAGCCGACGAGAAGCGCCGCAGCGACGGTGGCGAACAATACTGTAATCCAACGGTGCATCGTTCCTCCTTTGGGCTCTTGGCCCAGAGAGTGGAGGATACATCGACCGGTTGAATATGTGTGCAATTTTCCGGTCATGGAAATCTCGATTCACAGTGATTTGATTCGAGAATTGCTGGGGAAATGCCGTACACTCCGACCCTGGGAGGAAGAGATCATGAAACGGTGTTTTGGGTTTGTCGTCGTATCCGTTCTTTTTGTTGCAGCAGGATCTTCGGTCATGGCCGGGGGGCTCCAGGATCTGCCCGCATGGCAGCCGGACGCCAATGCCGAGCGCTCGGCGGTTCCGGACGTCTTCAAATGGCAACTCGATGTGCTGGTGGCCGACGACGAAGCCTGGGAGGCCGGAGCCGAGGACGCTGCGCAAATGCTCGAGACCCTCGGAGCGCTGCGGGCGGGACTCGATTCGCCGGAGGGCCTTGCGAAGTACCTCGAAGCCTATTTTGCCGCTGACGAGCTGATCAACCGATTAACCCTGTACGCCAATCTGCGGCGCGACAGCGATACCGTCAACCAGGCGGTGATCGCCAGGCACCAGCGGGCGTTGGTTATGACCAACGATCTGATGGGGGAGGGGCCGGCGCTTCGCCAGGCGATTCTCTCTCTGGACGGGGAGGCTATCGAAAAGGCCTACGCTGCCGAGCCGGCCCTGGCGACCTATCGGCCGTTCATCAACCAGTTGCGCCGCCGTGCAGACCACGTCTTGGGGCCCGAGGGTGAAAAGGTGCTGGCACTGGCCGGCGACAATTTGTGGGCCCAGATCGACCTCAACGAACTGCCCTCATCGTCTGAGAATGCTTTCGGCTCTCTGATTTCAGAGATGGATTTGCCGGAGGTCATCGACGAAGAGGGTGAGCCGGTTCAGCTGAGTTTCAGCAATTATGGTCTCCTGCGGGGCTCTTCCAACCGTGAGGTTCGACGTCAGGCAGTTGCCGGGATGTTCGAGACTTTGCGGGGGTATGAAAACACCTTCGCCGCGACGCTCGGAGGTCAGGCGGCCTTCGACGTCTTTCTCGGTCGGGCCCGCGGTTATGACTCGGCTTTGCAGGCCTACCTCGACAAGGACGATATTGACCCTTCCGTCTACCGCAACTTGATCGAGACCATTCGGGCCAATACACCGTTGCTGCACCGCTACATCACCCTGCGCAAGAAGACCATGCAGGTCGACGAGGTTCACCTCTACGACCTCTACGTGCCCCTGGCCGAGAGTGCCGGAAGTGAGATGACCTACGCCGAGGGTGCGGCTCATATTCTCGAGGCCCTGAAGCCGATGGGCAAGGTCTACACCGATCGGCTGGCGGAGGGCCTCGACCCGGCCTCGGGTTGGATCGACGTCTACCCGTCGAAGAACAAGGACAGCGGCGCCTTTTCGGCATCGGGCTACGGTGTGCGGCCCTTCGTCAAGATGAACTTCCAGAATCAGTACAACGATGTGTCGACGCTGGCACACGAATTTGGACATGCCCTTCACAGCGACTTCTCGATGAAGGCCCAGGGCTACCAGACCTGGCGCTATCCGCCCTTCCTGGCGGAGATTGCCTCGACCTGCAACGAGATGTTGCTGTCGCACCACATGGTCGAGCAGGCTTCGTCAGATGCCGAGCGCGCGTGGCTTCTCAGTGAGCTGCTCGAGTCCATTCGTACAACGATCTTCCGTCAGGCGATGTTTGCCGATTTCGAACTGCAGGTGCACGAACTGGTGGAAGACGGGAAACCCGTGACGGCGGAAGCACTCAACGGGATCTACCGTGAACTGGTTGAGGCCTACTACGGACCCGATTATACGATCGACGAGAACGACGCCATCGAGTGGGCCTACATCCCGCACTTCTACTACAAGTACTACGTCTTCACCTACGCGACGGGCCTGACCTCGGGCATTGCCATTGCAGAGCGGATTCGCACCGGTGTGCCCGGGGCGACCGATGCCTATCTCGGCATGCTCAAAGGCGGCAGTTCCCGGCCGCCGCTCGACATGCTGCGGGATGCCGGAGTCGACCTGTCGAAACCGGACCCGATCGAAGCGGCGATGGGCGTGTTTGAACGGACGTTGGAGCAGTTGGAGGGACTCCTGGATCAGGACGGAGACTGAGAGACGGATCCGTGAGACAACTGGATTTGTTCTCGCCGGATCAGGATGAATTTCGGCATGGTTATCGGCTGATCGAACGCCTTGAGGCCGAGTTGGGCCATTTTCGCCAGGCCGAGGATTGGTATCTTGACGCTCTGGAGCAACGGCCCGAGGATAGCGTTCTGCGTTGCCAATACGGTGACCTTCTGTGGCACATG
>JBDLIO010000586.1:0-2807 GCA_039714865.1 Acidobacteriota bacterium
TTCTTTTCTCGGGCTCTGACGCTGATCCCTGACGCTGAATCTGTACCTGCAATCTGACGCTGTCGCTGTCGCTGTCCCGGCCCCTGAATCCCAACCCCGGCCTTCGGGTCCGCTTCGCGGCCCCGCTCGGTGCGTTTTCCGGAGGGGCAGCGGGTTTCGAGCCGGGGAGGAGACCGCCCCTCCGGAAAACGACCTCGGCATTGACGGCGTGGGCCGAGACTCGGTTGCCGAGGGTGTCGCCGCGGGGAGCCAGGTCAGGCATTCTTCGTAACACTGCGGCGTTGGGGAAGGGCTGCCCGATGAAGAAGGCCTGACCAGGCACCCCCGTCCGAGAGAGGGCGATCTTCGGCTGATGGCTGACAGTTCCGATGGCCGCCGGCCCCCGTCTCGCGTAGAATTGCCGGGAAGGAGCGCTATGTCCCACCAACCCGAACTGACCGTTGTCATCCCGGCGTTCAACGAAGAAGACAATCTGAAGCCGATGTTTGATCGCCTGGTCGGGGCGCTGGAGACTGAGGTCGAAGGCCTCGAGATCATCTTCATCGACGACGGGTCGTCTGACGGGACCTGGAAGGGCATTTTGGACCTTGCTGCGAGCGACGGCCGGGTTCGAGGCGTGCGTTTTGCTCGGAATTTCGGCCACCAGGCGGCTGTGACCGCCGGAGTCGACGCCGCCCGCGGCCGTGCGGTGGTATTGATCGATGCCGACCTTCAGGACCCGCCGGAGATCATCCCGGAAATGATCAACAAATGGCGGGAGGGTTTCGAGGTCGTGTATGCCCAGCGGGAAGTCCGGGAAGGGGAGACCTTCTTCAAGAAGGCGAGCGCGGCTTTGTTCTACCGTGTCCTTCATAGGGTGACCGATGTCGACATCCCGGTCGACACCGGTGATTTTCGTCTGATGGGCCCCCGGGCGCTGGAGGCCTTTCGGGCCTTGCCGGAGCGAAACCGTTTTATTCGGGGTCTGGTCAGTTGGATCGGTTTCCCGCAGACCGCGGTGCGTTATCGGCGCGAGGCCCGCCATGCCGGGGAAACCAAATATCCCTTCCGCAAGATGCTGCGCTTCGCCCTGGATGCCCTGACCTCGTTCTCGTTCTTGCCCCTGCGGTTGGCGACATTCCTGGGTTTTGCCGCCTCTGCCTTCTCGTTCTTCTACATCGTCGTTGTTCTGGTTCTCAAGGCCGTCGGCATCAGCTGGCTGGGCTACACCTCGCTGATGGCGTCGATCCTGTTTCTCGGCGGTGTGCAGCTGATCATGATCGGTGTGCTCGGTGAATACATTGCCCGAATCTTCGACGAGGTCAAACGGCGACCGCTCTACCTGGTCGGGGACAGCACCGACGGCACCGTGCAGGTTGTTCCGCCTGACAGACCGAACCTCTGAAAAATTCGGGGCAGAAGACCAACGAGTGATCGAGATCATCCGGGGCAGGATTGCGGCGGGACCCGGGCTCCTGTAGCGTATTGCAGATGGATTCTGATACCTCAACAGAGGCTCCAGCTCAGAAGTTTGGTACCTTTCTGGGGGTTTTTACTCCCAGCATCCTGACTATCCTCGGGCTGATCATGTACCTGAGGTTCGGCTGGGTCGTCGGCAATATCGGCCTCGGCCTGACCATCCTCGTTGTGCTATTGGCCAGTTCAATTACCTTCATTACTGCGCTCAGCGCCTCGGCCGTCGCAACCAACATGCGGGTCGGCGTCGGCGGCGAGTACTACATGATCTCTCGCAGCCTTGGGCTCGAGCTTGGGGGCGCGATCGGCATCCCCTTGTTCCTGTGCAGGACCCTGAGTATCACGTTCTACAGTTTCGGCCTGGTGGAGTCGATCCTCGCATTCTGGCCGGCGGCGTGGGGGGAGATGCCGGCTATTACCGGGCAGCTCTGTGCTGCGGTGATCATCATCGGAATCACTGCGGTCTCCGGCAGGAGCGCGTCCCTGGCCTTGAAGCTGCAGATCCCGATTATGGTGGCCGTTGGCGCCTCGCTGAGCGCGCTGGTCATCGGTGCAGTCGCCGGCGGCCTGCAGGCGCCCGAGATGAGTGCAACCTACCGAACCGCTCCGCAGGGCTTCTGGTATGTGTTCGCGGTCTTCTTTCCGGCGGTGACCGGCTTTACGGCGGGAATAGGCATGAGCGGTGACCTCAAGGAACCTCGCCGGTCGATTCCCCGGGGGACCCTGCTCGCGGTGGCTATCGGCACCCTGATCTACCTGGTCATTCCGATCGTCCTGGGGTTCACGGCCAGGGTCAGCCCGGAAGAGCTGGCCCAGCCTGGGATCATCTGGACGAAGGTCGCCGTGCTCGGAGCGTGGCTGGTTTTTCCCGGACTGTGGGGCGCGATTCTGTCGTCTGCATTCGGCAGCGTGCTCGGCGCGCCGAGGGTGCTCCAGGCGCTGGCCAGTGACGGATTGGCGCCCGGCTTTCTGGCCCGTCTTTCCAAATCCGGGCAGCCGACTCTCGCCACCTGGATCAGTGGCGCCATTGCCCTCGGCGCCGTCGTGCTCGGCGGGCTCAACGCGGTGGCGCAGTTCGTCACTATCCTCTTCTTGACCCTCTACGTCACCGTCAATATTGCCGCAGCGATCGAGAAACTGGTCGGCGACCCCAGCTACCGCCCGACCATCAATGTGCCGTGGTTCGTCTCTCTGCTCGGCTCGCTCGGTGCGGTCGTGATGATGTTCCTGATCAACCCCTGGGCGTGTGTGGCCGCAGTCATTCTCGAAATTGCGCTCTATTCGTTCCTCAGGCGGAGGGCACTGCGCAAACAGTGGGGTGATGTATGGGCCGGCCTTTGGGTAGCGGTGGC
>JBDLIO010000587.1:0-2806 GCA_039714865.1 Acidobacteriota bacterium
AATCGACCCGAAGATCACCAGGTAGATCCAGGCGCCCCATGCCACCGGGGTCGGGTTCGGCAACGATTCTGACGTCGCCATGGCAAAGAGAGCAAAGCCGACGGCCCCGGACAACTGCTGCCATCCGGCCATCGCCGTGGGGTTGAGCCCGACGGGACGCCGACTGAGCAGGAGGGAGCCTGAACCCCAACAGACTGTGGCGCCGATCACGGCGAGGATGGCCCACAGGTCACCACTGACGCCTTCACGAAGAAGGGGTGCGATCAACAGTGCCAGTCCGAGGAAGCCGGTGCCGAGGGCGCCGAGCAGAAACACGGACGGCCTTCGCCTCTCGATGCGAGCTTCGGCGAACGCAACCCACATCGGCATGGTGCCGACGATCAGAGCCACGAGCCCTGAGTCGACCCTCTGCTCGGCCCAGTTGATACCGCCGTTGCCGCCGACCCACATTAAGAGGCCGCTGACGATGATCACTGCGGCCTCGGGGCCGGTTGGGCGCAGACGCTTGCGGAGGAGGGCCGCAACCACCAGGAGGAACGTCCCGGCGACGATGACCCGCGTGCCGCCAAGCCAGAATGGCCCCCACCCCGCGCCTTCGCGCACGGCCATGCGAATGCCCAGGTAGGTGGAACCCCACACGATGTAGGTGACGAAGAGGTGAAATAACCCGGAGGGCGAGAGGCGCGGCGACATGACGGAGAGGGCAACGGAAAAAGGGGGGCGGGCATTCCTGGGAGAGAAACGCAGAACGTCGAACGTCCAACGTTCAACGTCGAATGTCGAAGGAAGGAACCGGTCTCTGGGCCTGTCGCTGGCACTGACGCGGTATCCCGCCGCTGTCCCTGTTCCGGACGCGGTTCAACGTCCCGGCCCCTGATTCCCAACCCCGGCCTTCGGGGTCGCTTCGCGCCCCCGCTCGGTGCATTTTCCGGAGGGGACACATTTACAGGACTCGGGAGACGATCGCCCCTCCGGAAAACGACCTCGGCGGCCTCCGGCGTAGGCCGAGATTCTGTCGCTGAGGTGACCGCCGCAGGAGTGCCACTCTTCCCGAGGTCCGCATCGACTGCCGTATCGGGTAGTTCGCATGAGGACCACGGGAAAAGAGCGGCACCTCCCGTCCGAGAGGGGCGCTCTCGGGTTTCGACGCCGGCGCTGTCCCTGACCTATGCCCTTCAGGGTCCTAGTACGTAAACCGTCCGACGATCTTCTGCAGTTCGGCGGCCATGGCCGAGAGGGTGTCGGCCGCTTCCCTGGACGAGTTCGAGGCTTCGGTGGTTTGCTGGACAGCAGCGGCGATCTCGGCAATCCGTTCGGCGATCTCTCCTGCGCCGGCAGCAGCCTCTCCAACACTGTGGGCGATCTCCGATGTCGTGGCTGTCTGCTGTTCGACGGCGCTGGCGATTGTCGTCTGGATGTCGTGAATCGCCTGGATGGTCTCGGTGATCGAGACCATCGCGTCGCTGGCACTGTGGGTATGTTCTTCGATGGTGGCTGCCGTCGCACTGATTTCCTCGGTGGCCTCGGCAGTCTGATTGGCAAGTTTCTTGACCTCGTCTGCGACGACGGCAAAGCCCTTGCCGGCTTCCCCGGCCCGAGCGGCTTCGATTGTCGCGTTGAGGGCCAATAGATTGGTTTGCTCTGCGATGTTGTAGATCACTCGAACGACGTTGCCGATCCTCGCTCCGGTTTCCCCGAGTCTGGCGAAGGTGGCCGTTGTGTGTTCCGCCGTGCCGACGGCTTCGGTGGCGACCCGGGCTGCCTCCGAGGCGTTGACCGAGATCTCTCTGGTGTTGGCGTTCAATTCCTCGGTTGCGGTGGCCATCGATTGTGCGTTGACGCTGACCTCTTCGGCGGCGGTTGACACCATGCTGACCTGGGTGGCCGTTGCTTCGCTGGCGGCAGCGATTTGTCGGCTCAGGCCCAGGAGGTGGTCGGATGCACTACCAAGCGAGGTGGCCTCGCTGCCGATCGAGCTGATGTCCTTTTGGATGCTATCGGCAAAGGTGTTGAACGACAGGCCTAACTGCCCAATTTCGTCGGTGCTGTGCACGGTCAGTCTTTTGGTCAGGTCGCCCTTTCCCTTGGCGACATCGTCGAAGCGTTCGCCGAGTTCCCGGATCGGCCGAGTGACGATGGCCTGGGTCGTGCCCAAGGTGATCGCGCAGACCGCCAGGATGATGAAGATGATGACCACGGAAGCCCAGAGGGTGCTCGTCCTGACCGGTCCATCGATCAGTTCTTCAGGGATCAGCAGACCCAGTCGCCACCTGACATACGGTGAGTCGGCCTCGATCGGCGCCTGAAGGACCATCCACTCCCGCCCGGACCATTCCACCATGGGAACCTGGCGATCTTCTTCGAAATTGTCGTTCGCCAAGGCGCTGAAGCCCTTTCCGCCAAACTCCGAGGTGTCCAATTGAGCCAGAGTCGTATCCTCGGGCAATTCGGTGTCGGAGAACACGATGACCCTGCCGTTCTCATCGACCAAGAATGCGCTGCCGGTTTTTTGAAAGCGCATGTCGTTGACGACGTCCCGGACGGTGTTGAGAAGGATGTCGATGCCCCCGACTCCGATCAGGGCGCCGCCCGAGTAGATCGTCGAC
Organism: Acidobacteriota bacterium; assembly: GCA_039714865.1. Lineage (GTDB taxonomy): Bacteria > Acidobacteriota > Thermoanaerobaculia > Thermoanaerobaculales > Sulfomarinibacteraceae > DAOWGJ01. The sequence continues at coordinate 2,607 of JBDLIO010000587.1, forward strand.
TGAATGACGATGGAAACGGTGCCCGAGGCCAGGTCGGTGGTCGGAGGGGTAACATAAAGACGGTCGGCGGCAAGGGACTCTTTCCACCACGGCCTCGTTTGAATGACGTACCCTTCGAGTTCAAATCGGCCCTGAGGCAGATCCTCCTGAATGTTCGCAAAGTACTCATTGCTGCGGTCAACTCCGAAAAAGGCCGCAAC
>JBDLIO010000588.1:0-2802 GCA_039714865.1 Acidobacteriota bacterium
ATGACGCGGGCGAATGGCTCGAAAGCGGCTATCGCGTCGAACTTCTGGGTACCGATAATGGTGATGTGCCGCTCGAGGTGGTCATCGTCATGCCGGACGGCACGACTCGCCGCCTGAGTCCATCGATGGCGGTGGGAACCACCGACGGGAGCCTGGCCCTGGTGGACATTGGCCCAACCCTGGACCAGGCAACCATCGAAGTCGATTTCAACGGTGACAGCGTCGTGGACGCTTCGGAAGTGATCCTCGTCGAAACCCCTGCTGCGCCGGAACCTCGCATCATCTCGGCCACATTCGATTCGTCTTTGAATCCTCCCGATGGCGGACCCTACGACGACCTGATCCTGCTTTTCAGCCAAAATACCGACATCTCGGCGGTACAGGCCGTTAACGTCGAGGACTGGGTGATCGCTTCCCATTTGGAACTGACGACATCAGATGGCGGTAATCTAGTCTCAGACCGCGAGCGTCGGGGCGCCGTCCTGGCTCGTCAGGCCGATCCAGCCTTTCTCGTAATGTCCTGCGACACTCCCCTCAATCCCCATGCCGAGATGTTCCTGTCCACCGGACTTTCATCGATCCCCTTCCTGGGTGGTCGCCCCCTCGATCTGGTCGACCATCCGATCGCGGCCGGCACGGGCCTTGCCAGTGGCGCCGTCCAGGGCGTCGTTATTGGGCCTGACGGTGAGGTCGTTCCTTCAGCCCAGGTGTCCTTGTACGAAAACGTCGAAATCTGCAGCGGCACCAATTGTCGGTGGATTTTGGTTCTCTCCGATAATGTGACTGCCGGCGCCAACGGGACATTCGTTTTCGACTCGGTTCGATTCAGGAACGGGCAGATTCCAAGCCGGTATGGCGCGTTTCTCGTTCGGGCGATCAATCCAACTTCCGGCCATGAGGCGATCCTCAGGGCGGCTCTCCAGAGTGACGGCGCCGTCAGAGATTTGACCCTGTTCATGGTGGGGCGTGGTGACGTCGTCGGCACGCTTCAAAGAGCCGACGGCCAACTCCTCGGTTCGCCGGAGATCTTCGGACGCTCTGTGACCAATCCGGAGGAATACGCCTTTGCCGAGCCGGACGCCTTCGGCGCCTTCCGCTTGACCGACTTGCCCGTAGGCGCCATTCAGGTGCTTGCGGTCGACGGGCCGGACTACGTCTACGGAACGGCCATGATCCCCGGCCCCGGCCAAGAAGGTTCGGTTGATCTGATTCTGCCGGAGATCTCACAGCCGGTGGCCCAGGTAGTTGGCAGCGTGATTGATGGTGAAACAGCCTTGGCGGCCGCAGGAGTGCAGGTGTACCTCTTGCCCTCAGGTTCCCAGGCGGCGACCCATGTGGCGACAACCGATGAACACGGCCGGTGGACCATGACCGACGTCCCCTCGGGGATTTCGACCTTCAAGGTCTGGGATCCGCAGCGCGGCGCGTGGGCAGCGACGGTCAACTCCGAACTCATCGGTGATACCAGCAACGAGATCGACATTGTCACCACCAGGTCGGTGAGGGGTTCGGTCATCGGCACGGTTTACCGGTTGGAATTGGGTTCGAGAACACCCCTGGCTGGCGCATACGTCATTTCCGACAGCCATGCACGTTGGACGATCACGGATCAGGATGGGCACTATCGGCTTGAAGATCTGGTCCTGGGATCGGTCTCCCTCAGAGCAGTCGACAACGGCACTGGAGATTCCGACCGAAGAACGGCCCAGCTGATCACCGAAGGTCAGGAGTTGATCATCGATTTGGACATCGAATCGGGATCGGCCTCGGGTGCGATCGAAGTGCTGGTCACCGATCGCAGCGGTGTGCCGCTCGAAGGCGTCGGCGTCACCGTCGAACGCTTCGGCAGCGGTCTGGAGGGAACGACCGGGTCCGGTGGAACTGTCCTTATCGAGGGTGTCGGTCCTGGGGATCACGAGCTGATCGCCCGCCTCGGGCGGCGGTTGGGCCGTGGCCGGGCAACCGTTCATTTCGACGGTTACTTGGCGGAGACGACGATCACCCTGGGTGGCACCGTCAGCCTTTCGGTCGAGACCGTCGCCGACACCAGTGGCGGGGAAACCATCCGTGTCCTATCGACCGTCGGTTTTCGCAGCCCCGGCATCAACGCCTCGGGTTATCTCAAGCTTCTTCCGGAAACCGGCGAGTATCCGTGCTATCTGGATGACACCCAGATCTGCCTGATCGAGAACGTCTCGGACGGCGTCGGAAACCTCATCGTGGCCGCCCGGAATGGGTTTTACGGTGAAGCCTCGTTGTCAGAGCCGCTGGATCCCTCTGACGACGGCCGCTTGCTGACTCTTAATTTCTCAGCGCCCGGTTCGATCACCGGTCGCGTCGTCACGCAGGTCGACGATGAGGCAGTTCCGGTGGAAGCCGCCTGGGTCCAACTCTTCGTACAAACAGAGAGCGGTGGCATGATCCCCCAGCAGACCATTACGACTCTCGCTGACGGGGCGTTCTTCTTCGATCTGATCCCGCCCGGTTCGTTCAGCATCAGAGCCTACTCACCGCTGCTCAAAGGCCTCGCCCTGGTCACCGGAAACATTCAGTCGGCGCAGAATATTGAAGACCTCGAATTGCTGGTCCGCGGTCCCGGAGCAGTGCAAGGCGAAGTCGCCGTTTGTTTTGGCGGAGGCGGCGGTGCAGGTGAAGTCGTTCACCTGACGCTGGAACGCAGAAATATCCCGCGACCGTTCATCGACGGTCAAACCATCTCGCAGCTGGATCCCAAGCACCTTGAATTGACCCTCGACGAAAACGGGCAAGCCGGTTTCGTCTTCACCGAACTGATCCTCGGCA
>JBDLIO010000589.1:0-2782 GCA_039714865.1 Acidobacteriota bacterium
CGGGGAGAAGATCGTTCTTCGCCTGCTCGACAAAGAGAATTTGATGTTGGACATGACCAAGCTGGGTTTCGAAAAGAGCAGCTTGAAATGGTTCGAAGAAGCAATCTTCTCTCCCTACGGAATGGTTCTGGTCACCGGACCGACCGGGTCAGGCAAAACCAACTCCCTCTATTCGGCGATCTCCCGGATCAATACGCCGGAGACCAACATCATGACCGCCGAAGACCCGGTGGAGTTTCAGCTGTCCGGCATCAACCAGGTTCAGATGAAGGAGAGCATCGGCCTCAATTTTGCCGCCGCTCTTCGATCATTCCTCCGCCAGGATCCCAACATCGTCCTCGTCGGTGAGATCAGGGACTTCGAAACGGCGGAGATCGCGATCAAGGCGGCACTGACCGGACACCTGGTTCTTTCGACTCTGCATACAAACGACGCACCATCGACGATCAACCGGTTGATGAACATGGGCATCGAGCCCTTTTTGGTGGCGACTTCAGTCAATTTGATCGTTGCCCAGCGACTGATTCGCCGCATCTGCCAGAAATGCAAAGAGGTTGAGGACGTACCGATCCAGGCCCTGCTCAACGTCGGTTTTTCGGAAAGCGAAGCTCCAAACATCCAGCTCTACAAGGGCCGTGGCTGCGAAGCCTGCAACCAGCGCGGCTACAAGGGAAGGGTCGGCCTTTTTGAGGTCATGAAGGTCACTGAGGACATTCGGGAACTGGTTCTCTCAGGTGCTTCGGCGGTCGAACTCCGCAGGAAAGCATTGGAAGAGGGCATGGTCGGCCTCCGCCATTCGGGCCTTCAGAAAATCCGAGAAGGCGTCACCACCATTGAAGAGGTGGTACGCGAGAGCGTGCTCTAGAGCACCGGAAGGGAGGCCCAGTGGCCACCAGCTTGCACCAACTGCTTAACTTGATGGTCGACAAGGGTGGGACTGACCTTCACGTCACGACCAACTCGCCCCCCCTGGTCAGGATCGACGGCATCCTCCACCCGCTGGAGAATCAGCCCCCCCTGACGGCCGTCGAGACCAAAAGATTGGCCTATTCGGTTCTGACCGACGCCCAGAAGCACCGGTTCGAAGAGGACCTGGAACTGGATATCTCCTTCGGCGTCAAGGGACTGGCTCGTTTCAGGGCCAATGTTTTCCAGCAGCGGGGGGCTGTCGCCGGGGCATTCCGCCGCATTCCTTATGAAATCCTGGGGTTCCGTGAGTTGGGCCTGCCCGCCGCCGTAGAACCCCTGTGCAATAAACCCCGAGGTCTGGTCCTGGTCACCGGACCGACGGGGTCGGGCAAATCGACGACATTGGCGTCAATGATCGACAAGATCAACCGGGAAAAACACGTTCATATCCTGACGATCGAAGACCCGGTCGAGTACCTCCATTCCCACAAGTCCGCCATGGTCAACCAACGGGAACTCCACGCCGACACCCTGTCTTTCCCCGCCGCTCTCAGGTCGGTGCTTCGTGAAGACCCCGACGTGGTCCTGGTCGGTGAGATGCGTGACCTGGAAACTATCGAATCCGCGCTTCGCATCGCAGAGACCGGCCACTTGACCTTCGCCACGCTTCACACCAACTCAGCGCCTCAGACCATCAACCGAATTGTCGACGTCTTCCCCGAACACCAGCAGAGCCAGGTTCGCGCCCAGCTCTCATTCGTGCTCGAAGGCATCATCTGCCAGTCCCTTCTCCAAAGGGCCAGCGGCAAGGGGCGTGCACTGGCATGTGAGGTCCTGGTTCCCAACGCGGCGATCCGTAACCTGATCCGAGAAGACAAGATCCACCAAATCTACTCCATGATGCAGGCCGGCCAGCTACGGTACGGCATGCAGACATTCAACCAGTCTCTTGCAACGCTGTACCAGCAACGCAAGATCTCCCTGCAAACCGCGATGGCTCACAGTTCCCTTCCTGACGAACTCCAGGATATGATCAACCGCGGTATAGGAACGACTACACAGACTCCTGACGTGAAGAAGAAGCGGAGGTCCTGACCATGGCCAGTTATGAATGGAAGGGTCGTGATCGTAACGGCAGTCCTCAGACCGGGGTTTTGATCGGCGACAGCAAGGATGCGGTCATCGCCGCCCTGCGCCGACAACAGATCGTTGTCACCACCGTCAAGGAAAAGGGTAAGGAAATAGCCCTGCCGAAGTTCGGAGGGGGCATCAAGTCCAAAGACATCGCCATCTTCACACGGCAGTTCTCCGTGATGATCGATGCGGGTCTGCCTCTGGTCCAGTGTCTCGACATCCTGGGACAGCAGCAGGAAAACAAGGGCTTCCAGAAGATCATCCTCCAGACTCGGCAGGATGTCGAAGGCGGTTCCTCCCTGGCGGAAGCCATGAGGAAACACCCGCAAGCCTTCGACGAACTGTACGTCAACATGGTTGGAGCTGGTGAGGCCGGCGGTATCCTGGACACCATTCTGCAACGGTTGGCCAACTACATCGAGAAGGCCGTCAAACTCAAAGGGCAGGTCAAGTCCGCGCTGGTGTACCCGATCGCCGTCGTCACGATTGCCGTAATCGTGGTCTACGTGATCTTGTGGAAGGTCATCCCGGTCTTCGCCAGCCTGTTCGAAGGCCTGGGCGCCCAACTGCCGTTCCTGACCCGAGTGGTCGTCGCCGCCTCGAACTTCATCGGAAGGTTCTGGTGGTTGATCTTCATCATGCTGTTTGCGGGGATTTTTGCCCTGAGGCAGTACTATCAGACTGAACAGGGGCGCTACCAGATCGACAAAATCATGTTGAAGCTCCCGGCACTGGGCCT
>JBDLIO010000590.1:0-2781 GCA_039714865.1 Acidobacteriota bacterium
GTGTCATCAGCTCCTCCTTCTTCGCTGGTGCCCCAGCGTTGTTTCCCTACAACGAGGTTATCTCGTCGAAGGGGGAGTGCTAGATGATTCTCAGGTCATCGCTCGGACCTGGTCGAAGAGCCTGATCGCGGTGGCGGCTCGGTTCTTGTCGATCGCTCCGGCCTGAGCGAGCAACCTGAGATGCGTGTCGACCTCTTTCGCCGATGCGTAGGCAATTCGCCAGTGGTGCATTCGATCCCTACCAATTCGACCGTGACCTTCAGTGAGATTGGCGGCTACCGAAGATGCTGATCGAATGACCTGATCGGCAAGTGATTTCAACGGCGCCGGCACCCGAGTGACGAGTGCGATTGAGAGCCCGGCGGCCTCAAGGGCTTTCGAGTGGGCGATGAGAGTGTTTCCGGGGAGCGCTTTGGACATGGTTTCCTCCTGTTCGTTCATGCACCTCCCCAAGCTGGTGGGGACAAACGTTGTCAAGGATCGCGAAGCGACCGGCCCTTGGGCCGGCTTGTCCTTGACCACGGTTGGCCCACCGGCTATCAAGTCAACTCAATGAACGAACAGGGGGGAACCATGAACGGGCCGTCGCTGAATCTGTCGCCGCCCCGGACGCTGCTCTCGACTCTGTTCACTGTCGCGGTCGCTGCCGGCTGTCACTGTTTGCTGACCCTGTCGCTGCACCTGTTTGCCGACGCGGCCGCTGTTCAGGACCCTGGAGTCCATCCCCGGCCTTCGGGGGCGCCTTGAATTCACCGCCATCTCGAAGGCGGCCTACGGCTCCAGCCGGGACTCGGTGTGCAGCGCGCTCGCCGGGCGGTGCCCGGTGTCGCCTTTCTTCTCAGCCGACGGCTCGATCCAAAGGTCTGCCCGGTGAAGAAAAGCGCACCCGGCACGCGCCGTCGGAGAGGGGCGCTCTTGAACCTCTTCACCCCTCACTCTTCACGCTTCAACCTCACCGACAAGCGCGACGACCTTGGTCACCGCCTCATCCCCTTCGCTTTCGACATCGACGACACGCGCGTCGGTTGCCGACAGGGCGGCGAGCAGGGCAGGTACCAAATGGCGGCGTACGACGAGAATCAGAACCCTGGGGGGTTGTAATGCCAGTGTGCGGCGCAGGGCCGGCATGTGACCCTTGCCCCGAAGTTCAACCGGACCCAGTTCATCCACGACCAGAACCGCACCCTCCGGCACCGATGCCAGGGCCTGCCGAGCAAGGTCCAAACCAGCCTCATCGAAGAGAAAGCCGGTGCCGTGCTGACCCGACTCCCGAGAGGTCCTCCGGGCCAGGGGCGCCTCTTCACCCGTGCGCAGATCCCTGATGGAGAATCCGACTTTGGCCCCGTCCCGAAACTCCCCAGGCTGGATCAACCCGGCCACATTGTTTCCATGCCCCACCAGGGAGTCGATGATCCGTTCCAAAGCCGTCGTCTTTCCCGATCCCGGTCGTCCCGTCAACACGATGACCGGCGCCGGGCACACCAAAATCGCCTTGGGTGGTCTGACCAGACTCGAGTGACCTCGAAGAGCCGCCGCAGCCGCAGCGTCATCGCCTATCCGGACGGTGTGAGCCAGCAATACCTCGGCCAACGCGGGAAGCCGTTTCCACGCCTCGATTCTTGACACCGAACGCACCCGATGAGCGATCCAGACCTGGCGTCCCGCGACGACCAGGCGGGGCAGCGCATTGAGGGCCAGACCGAATACCAGGCCGAGGCGCTCGAAACCCAGTTTTCGAAATACGCCCAACACGACGTCGGCATCAACGGAGCGCGACACCACACCTGCTACCAGCCACAAGACCAACAGTCGGGCCAGCAGCAAACCTCCCGCCTCGAATCCCTTGACAAGTCCCGACGACCAGGCCACCGCCGAACCCCCAACGGCCGCCGCAAAGACTGCCGCCAAAACGAAGCCCAGACGAAGAGCCGACCGGAGGACCGACCGATCCACCCATGCGGTCGCTGCAATGGCCAGGGCACAGCCTGCGAACGGCGCCCACCACCACGGCAGGAACACTGAGATACATGCCAGAAAAAGGGCCGCCGAGGCGAATCCCAGCCTCATTGTCCCAGCCTCTCGTTGACCCCCGACGAGACACTCCAGGCCCACCACCCGGCCAAGGCGCCGATGCCGGCCGCCACGGCGACCACACCACCCAAAACGGCGACAGGGGGAAACACCGGAAATCCTAACCACGCCAGGACCTCCAGAGCTGCCCGAGCCGTGGCCTCGACCGTGTCCCGCCCAGCGACAACCCAAACCGTCAGGGTCATCTGCACCGGCGTCAGGCCAAGCACAACGGCGCCCCCGACGACCGCCGACACTCGGCGGGAACCGAAGATGTCAAAGACCACCTCGACCACCAGGGCCTCGAGCAAGATCCCGATCAAGGGCCCCGGATAGAGGCCACCCAGCGTAAACACCTTGAGGAAGGCGGCAATGGCACCTGCGAGCAGGCAGGCCCCAGGTCTTCCACGAAGCCGCCTCAGGGTCACGAGGCACACCAGGCCAAGGGCCGCCATCACCATGCCTCGCACCGGCAGCCGGCTGAGATGGAGTGCCGTACCAACGCTCAATTCCAGGGCGCCCCACAACGCACCGATCAAAGCCGCCGCAGTCCACGGTCGTGCGTCGATCATCGGCTCACCTCTTCGAGGCCGGTCTGACTGAGCCGGAGGTGTCGGTGAGCGGCTGCGGCCAGCTCCGTGAACGAGCGTGCAGCCGAGACCTCGCGTCTCTCCGGCACCGTCGTCACGTCCGCCGATGACGGACGCCGCG
>JBDLIO010000591.1:0-2776 GCA_039714865.1 Acidobacteriota bacterium
TGGAAGGCGGGTTCTGGGTTCAATTTATCGTTGTCATGGCAGTGATGTTTATCCTCGGTTTTTTCCTTGATTTTCTGGAAATCGCTGTTGTCGTGGTCATCCTGTATCCAATCCGTGGTACCGTGGCCCACGTCGGTGTGACGTTGGAACAGGCGGTTGAACAGATCGATATCGGTGGTCCCAGCCTGATCAGGGCAGCGGCCAAGAACCACGCGCGTGTCGCGGTTGTCGTTGATCCCGAAGACTACGAGAGCTTCCTCACTGAACTGGCCGCAGGGGAGATCACACTGGAGACCCGGCAGCGGCTGGCGATCAAGGCCTACCGCCACACGGCCGCCTATGACGCTGCGATCTCGACCCACCTGCCCGCGTTGGTTGACGGTGGTATGCCCTCGCGAGCCGCGGCCGTGGCCCACGACCTTTTGACGGGGGACGAAACGATCCTCCGCTATGGGGAAAATCCCCATCAGTGGGGCCTGTTGGCACGGTCGACACCTCCATCGGGCCTGGCTTCGGCCCGCCAGATTCAGGGCAAGGCGTTGTCGTACAACAATCTGGGAGACGCAACCGGGGCCTGGCGATTGGTGTGGGACCTTCCCGGCCCGGGTGTGGCGGTGATCAAGCACGCCAATCCCTGTGGCGTCGCCCTGGACCCGGCGATGGACCAGGCCTTCCTCAAGGCCCGCGCAACCGATCCGGTGTCGGCATTTGGAGGTGTCATCGCCGCAAACCGCCCGGTCGATCGTTCGTTCGCCGAAAAGGTTGTCGAACAATTCGCCGAGGTCGTTATTGCGCCTGGTTTTTCGGAAGAGGCTCTCGAGGTCTTTGCCGCCAAGAAGAACCTTCGGGTGCTGGAAGCCGAGCGGGCGGATGAGTCTGCAACCGTGGTCAAGGCCATCGACGGCGGCTTCGTCATCCAACAGGGGGACCACGGGTGGGAAGGCGAGAGCCGTGAGGTGGCAACCGAGAGAGAGCCTTCAGACGCCGAGAGCAGGGCCATGGAACTGGCATGTAGGGTGGTCAAGCACGTCGGGTCCAACGCCATTGTCGTCGGCGCCGAAGACCGCATTCTCGGTATTGGCGCCGGGCAGATGAGCCGGGTCGATGCGGCCAAGATTGCGGTGTCCAAGGCCCTCGAAATGGGCCATGACCTCAAGGACTCGGTGGCCGCCTCGGATGCCTTCTTCCCCTTCCCGGACGGCGTCGAAGCCCTGCATCAGGCGGGCGTCCAGGCCGTGATTCAACCCGGTGGCTCCATTCGGGACAAGGCCGTCGTGGAGACCTGTGACGCGATAGGTGTGGCGATGGTTCTGACCGGCCGCCGGCACTTCAAGCATTAAGGGGATGAGAATGGCAGCCAGTGAGGGATTAGGGGATAGGGGTCAGGGATTAGAGATGAGAGATCAGGGAACAGGGATCGGGAATGGAACGTTCAACGCTCAACGTTCAACGCTCAACGCCGAACTCTGCGTCTCTGCGCCTCTGCGTTTTTTTGTTCCTGTGCTTGTCGCAATCGCCCTTTTGGTGTCCGGTACGGCAATCGCAGACAGAGATCCCGCTATGGAACGCCTGCAGGCCCTGGGGACTGCGCTTCAAACGCGGTCGACCTGGACCGCCTCTTACGCTCAGGAGTACGTTCCGCCAGGCATGAGCCTTGGAGAGCAGGTTGTCGGTCAGGTCTGGGTCGCGTGGCCCGACAAGGCCCTCTTCGCCACCGGAAGCCCGGTTGTTCGATGGATGGGCCTCAGTGGTCGCCTGGTCCGCCTTCTGGATTTCGAAAACTTGAGCTGTGACGACCATCTTTTGACGGCGGAGGAATGGGAGAGAATCCCGCTGATTGCCGTCCTTGACCCTCGCGCGGCGGTGGCGCAGTTTTCCGTCATCGCGGAAGGAGAGCACGGCCTGGTTCTCATTCCCCGTGAAGCTGGAGGGGTCTCGAGAGTGGAGATCTTCATCGGCGGGGACGGACTGCCGGCCAGGGTTGTCGTTCGTGACCCTCAGGGCGCCGTCAGTAACTTTGATTTCACCGACTGGCAGGCTGCAGAGGGACCGCCGGAAGGCGCCTGGTTGCCGGCGCCGCCGGACGAGATCGACTGTATCGCCGACCCTGAGTAGAGTGGGGGGCCTGTCAGGAGTTGAGCTCTTCTTCGGTTTCGGAGGAAATCGAAAACGAAGTCTGAGCCCCACTTCGAACATTGAGTTCGAAAATATCCGGTCTCGAATAGTGGCCCGCGACATCAAGGCTCCTGCGGGCCGTGGCGACTCGGGAAGAGTCGATGTCGGCTGACAGGATGCCGTGTTGCCGTCTCATCGGCCCGTCGACGATTTTGCCCCCGGGCTCGATGACAACCGAGTCACCGGGGTTGATCCACTCGTCGTTGTCCGGAAACAGTTGCTCCCGTCCGATGAAATCTTCGGGGATGTCGGCTGCTTTCAGGGATGTGCCCGAGCTGACGACCCAGCATCGACCTTCTCTGCCGATGTGCTGCATCGTGCCGATCCAACCCTCTCCACAGTCCCACGTGGGTGCGACGAGCACCTCCAGTCCTTGTGAGTAAAGAGCGTAGCGGGCCAGGGGCATATAGTTCTCCCAACAGATCAGGACGCCGATTCTGCCGCAGGGAGTGTCATAGACCTGAAGCCCTGAGGCGTCGCCGAATCCCCAGACCATTCGTTCCGGATTCGTCGGCATCAGTTTTCTGTGTTTGTTGCAGATCTGCCCATCGGGATCGATGGTGATGTAGGTGTTGTAGAGCGTCGACCTGCTCAACGTGTC
>JBDLIO010000592.1:0-2769 GCA_039714865.1 Acidobacteriota bacterium
GCACGAAGTTCGACTCGTCGCGCGACCCTGGACAGCCGGCGACCTTCGGTCTCCACCAGGTGATCCCCGGCTGGACCGAGGGTCTGCAGCTGATGGTGACCGGCGAGAAGCGGCGCTTCTGGATCCCGACCGAGCTGGCCTACAACAACAAGCCGAATCGTCCGGCAGGCATGCTGGTCTTTGACGTCGAACTCTTGGGACTCGAGGACCAACCTGAGCCCCCGAAGCCGCCGGCAACCCCCTCAGACGTTTCCGCACCCCCGGCCAACGCCGAGAAGACCAAGAGCGGTCTTGCTTCCCGGGTACTCAAGCACGGTGAGGGTACCGATCATCCAAAAGTGACATCGACCGTAACGGTTCACTACAGCGGCTGGACCACCGATGGAAAAATGTTTGATTCCTCCGTCACACGGGGCCAATCAATTTCCTTCCCCCTCAACCGAGTGATCCCCGGCTGGACCGAGGGACTGCAGTTGATGGTCACCGGCGAGAAGCGCCGTTTGTGGATTCCGGAAGAGCTGGCCTACAAGGGAGCGGCAGGAGCACCCCAGGGCATGTTGGTCTTCGATGTGGAGCTGATCAGCTTTAAGTGATCCCTGATCCCTACTCACCCCCGCTATACTCAACCGGTGAACCAAAGCCCGATCACGCCGACCCTATCCCAAACCTCGGCCGCTGCGGCCACCCTGTTGGCGGTCGTGGTTCTGTGGCTGGGCCGGGACGTCATGACCCTCGATGTCGTTCTTCGAATGGTCCTTCCGGCACTCTGGCTGGCCCTGTGGACGCTCAGCTGCACCGGCGCCGGGTGGCCGGTGGTCGCCATACTCTCAAAAAATACCGGCAGCGCCCGCACGCCTCTGGTCCTGGTCGTTGCGACAGGAGCAGCGGTTCTGGCGCTGATCGGAACCCTGTTGGCGCTGGCCGGCTTTCTTTCTCGCCCTATTCTGATCAGTCTGCTGGTGATCTCGGCGCCGGCCGGACTGGTCGTCCTGGCACGGTCTCGCCGGCAGCTCGAAATTCTTCCCCAAGGGCTGCTGTCTCCGCTCGCAGGCGTGCTGATGCTCCCGATCGGCGCCGCTCTTCTCCTGGTGTCAACCCCGCCGGTGATGTACGACGTGCTCCACTACCATCTCGCCTTCCCCGAGCAATGGCTGATGGCCGGGGGCTTCGTCGAGTTCGCCCGGGAATCGTTTTCCTACTATTTTTCGGCACACGGCATCCTCTTCACCTTCGCCCTTTCAACGGTCGGGCCGTGGGGCGCCAACGCCATCAGCTGGTGGATGGCTGGAGTCGCCATCGTAGCCGCCGCCACGCTGGGCAATCGTCTCGGTGGACCCGGCGCCGCCCCCTGGGCGGCCGCCTGCTACGCCCTGACCCCGGCGACGCTGGAAATCATCGGCTACGCCAACGCCGACCACGTCGTTGCGGCATGGGCGGGCGCCGCACTGGTGGCATTGACTGATCAGATCGACCGCGTGCCTACTGCGCGCATGATGGCCCTGGCGGGCTTCCTCGGAGGTGCGGCCGCCGCCTCCAAGTACCTGGCGCTGGCGACGGTTGTACTTCCTCTGATGGCCGCGGGCATTTCGAGGCTGCGGGTTTTTGAATCCGGCCGCCGTATCCGGGCAACCGTGCTCCTCCTGGCCCTGGGCGGCGGCGTTGCAGTGCCCCTGGCCCCCTGGATCGGGCGCAACGTCGCCTGGACGGGCAATCCTGTCTACCCCTACTTCACCAAACTCTTCGGGGGACCACCATCGGGCTTGAATATCGGCATGGAGACTGGCCGCAATGTCGACCTGCCTCCATCAACCGCAGGAAGAACGGCAGCATCTGCGGGCGCTCTGATCATCCGCACCTTCAAGCCACGCTACGAAGGCGGTCTCCTGGGTCCGCATTGGTTGTTTCTCCTGCCCGTCGCCGCGATGGTCGCTGGCCTCAGAAATCGCCTTCGCGGTCCACTCTGGACGGCAACCCTCGTCGGTGTTCTCTGCTGGGGTTTCCTGGTCCAATACGTACGATTCCTGCTGCCTGTCCTGGTAGGCGCGGCAGCACTCGCCGGCACTGTGCCCCCCGCTCTCGGCCGGAAGGTCAGCCGCCTGACCCGGGGCGCCTTCACGGCCCTCCTCCTGGCCATTTTCGCCTGGAACGCCAGCGTGCTCCTGTCCAATCTCAACATCGACCGACTGGCAACGGTCGCCGGCCTGCTCGACGAGAAGGACTATCGCATTCGGTGGATTGATGTCGCCCCCGCCGCCGATTTCATTTCGAACCGTCTTCCCCCTGATGCCTGTGTCCTCTTGGCGGGCGAAAGCCGCTCGTTCGGACTCAAACGGCGGGTGATCGTCGAAGACCCCTATCGGACCCCTCTCCTTGTCGAAATGGCCGAGGCCGCATCCTCCACGGACGATCTGGCCCGGAGTCTTCGCCATCTCGGAGTGACCCATATCCTGGTCAACGAAAATGAGATGGAACGGATGGCCCGGGTTCGTCAGGTTGATGACTACTGGACGCCCGCCTCGGACCGGTCCCGGCGTCTGATCCGGTCTTTCCTTGAGACTCGGGTGACCCGCATCTACGACCTCGAGAAACTCTGGGTCGGAGAGCTTACGGCGCCCCCTCAGGCACCACCACCCGTTCGGGATAAAGATCCCGGGCGAACGGCGTCCTGAGCGAAGCCGACGGCTCACCTCCAACACCTTCAGGGTCGAACCACACCCGATAGCGATCAAAATCGGTGAAATTCATCGGCTGACTGACAAGGTCATTGCG
>JBDLIO010000593.1:0-2767 GCA_039714865.1 Acidobacteriota bacterium
CATTTATTGAGCACGCAGCGTTCCACCACCAAAAATCTCTATAAATGTCGTGTTTACATAAGGTTCCTGAAATTTCGAAAAACGGCGAAGGTACAAAGAATCTCCTGCCGAGCGCTCATTGCTTTCCAAGGCACTGAAAAGAAGGAGCTTAGGCCCGGGATTTGACTGTCAGAATATTCTGTCGGTTGCAGAAAATTCTGACACCCTGGGATCCTGTATCGAACCATTAAACGCTGTATCCGTACTTCTCTATATCTGGAGGATGTCGATGACACCGGAAGAAACCAACAGCAGGAGTGCCAACGAGACGGCGGCCGCCGAGACCATCAGGACGGAACTTCGGATTCTGCACGCGCTCGATCCCTCGTCATCACGCCTGCTCGAAGCGCTGGCGTGTGTCCTGGCCCGAGTTGCCGGAGCTGATCGTGAGATCTGTGATTCCGAAACTGCCGAGATGGAGGGGACGCTGATGCGCCTTGCGGATCTTCCGCCGGCCCAGGCTGTGTTGGCGGTCGAAATTGCCAAGCAGAGGACCTGTCTCGGTGGGGCTGGGTATACGGCGGCGATCAGCCGGGATCTCAGGCGCCGGACCGACCCCCGCTATCGGCTCGATTTGCTGCACAGTCTGGTCGATGTCGCCTGTGCCGACGGAGACCTCTGTGACCAGGAAGTGGCGGCTATTCTGAGGATCGCGGCTGAGCTGGGCTTTTCCAGACAACTCGCTGATGAGTTGATCGAGGAGAGCCAGAGGAGCCTGCGAGCGTAAGCCCAACCCGGCTGGGCCGGAACCAAGAGGCAATTGAACCACGAAGACACCAAGGACACGAAGGGAAAGCCGCAAAAAGGCTTCACCGGGTTAGCTTGAAGCTTTCGTCACGGCGTTGTGGGTGATCCAGTCCGACGTTTCCTCGATGGACCGATCGGTGACATCGACGGTGAACAGGCCGGGGATGCTCCGATAGACGGTTTCGCAGTAGTCCAGCTCCTCCTGAATGCTCGTGCGGTCGGTGTAGCGCGGAATGCCAAGCCCCCTGACCCGTCCGGCTCGTCGTGCCCGAAGTTGCGACAGACGCTCGAGGCCCAGTCGAAAACCCACCTTGGGGGCCTTCGAGCGCAGGACTTCGGGGGGCAGCGGAACCCCTGAAACAATGGGGACATTGGCAACCCGGAGTTTGCGGCACGAGAGGTAAATGGACGTCGGCGTTTTCCCTGTGCGGCTTACCCCGAGGATGATCAGGTCTGCCTGGTCAAGGGTCTCCAGGCCCAATCCGTCGTCGTGTTTCAAAGTGTAATGGATCGCTTCGGTGACCTTGAAGGCCTCTTCGCTCTGATGCCTGAAGACGCCGGGTTTCATGCTGGGAGTGGATTGCAGCGCGGTGCTGAGGAATCCCATCAGAGGCTGCAGTACGTCGATGACTACAAGACCATGGGCCCGGCCGAGGCGAACCATCGCCTCTGAGAGTTCAGGGGAGACAAAGGTAAAGACAATGATGCCGCGATCTCTTGGTGTGGCCCTGACGATCGCATCGACCTCTTCAACTGTGCGGGTGAAGGGGAATCGCCGGAGGTCGACGGTCGCGGAGCCGAACTGGACGAGGACCGACGTCAGAACCGCCTCGGAGGTGGCGCCGGTTGCATCGGAGACGACGGAAACGGACAGCAGGTCGGTCATTCGTCCTCCATCTCGAGATCAGGCCCGGGAACGGGTAGGGGTCAGGGCCCTCCCGGAACTGCCGGGATCAGGATTGGGTCCTGGGTCCGGTTGTCGATCACAGACGCATAGGCGATCACCGGAGCGCCGCTGATATGCTCGAGGATCACCGTTCCCTGGAGGTCAAGTCCGCCCAGGCCCAATCGAGTCGCCAGGTTGAATTGGCTCAGTTCTCCGGCGGCCAACCAGAGGGTGGCCACAGGGCCGGCGACGTTGCCCAGATCGTCCATCAGGGTCAGGGTGATCTCGGTCGCTTCGTCGGAGTCAACATTGAGCAATCCAATATTGGTTCTGAAACCATTGTCGGTGGAGGACGACAGAGCCACTCCGGGAATGAATGCCCGGCCGCCCTGGGTGAGCCAATCGCTACCGTCAAAAACAGAGAGGTTCTGCCCAAACGTCCCTCCGGAGGGGGCGAGGTTGTAGGTTCTGGCCACAACCTCCAGCGGCGGCTCATGGCCCGTTCCGGAGATGACGAGATAACCCTTTGAAACTTCGTCCGGAGCAAGGAACTCCCCGGCCAGAACGTCAAGGAAGAAGACAGCCTTCGGCGGCTGGAGGTTCGTAATCTCGAGGGGCGGAGGGATCTCGGTTCCTTCAGAAGGAACGTAGGTCACCGTAGAGTCCAGCGGGAAGAGGGCCGGATTGAAAACCGTGATATCCGAACGCCACTGGCTGTTGTTGGCCCCGCCGAGGTGGGCTACTCCGGGCACCCAGAGGGTCCTGGATGCGGCGTATGCGCTGAGGGGATTGAACAGCACCGGATCGCCGGTCTGGTTGTCGACGACTGACGCCCAGGCCAGAACGGTCTCGACATTGGTGTCTACCTTGACCGAAAAGATGTCGAGGTCGGCGCCGGCCCCGGCGACTTCCGCGATGCCGTTGACCTGGATCGTGCTCAGGGCCGGTATGGTCCTCAAGACCGGTTGGCCCAGTGCGTAACCTTGGGCTGACAAAACGTAGAGTGTCACATTAACGGCATCGGTTCCCAAATTGGCCAATCGAATGTTGGTTCTCGAGGCGCTGGTATGACTGAGCCCGGTCAAGAAAAGACGG
>JBDLIO010000594.1:0-2758 GCA_039714865.1 Acidobacteriota bacterium
CCAGGCGAATGCCGGCAGCGCATGTACAGGTGTTCTCGGTACAATTCCCAGTGCCAAATCCAAGTGTGGTTGCATACTTTTTGACACCGGAGTATCGATCATTCCCCTGACCGTACCCAATCTCGGTTTGGGACTCGTCTGTTCGCCTGATACGATCGGTCCCGGCGATTACGTCGATTGCACGCTGACCTACACCAACAGCGGCAACGGCCCCGCAGACAACATCGAATACCGCATCGACTTCCCCGACACCGGTAGCGTTTCGTTGATCTCAACGAACGGCACGGACAGCGCGAGGGAATGGACCGGCGACGCCAATGGGACCGGTGGTTCCACAAACTACATCCAACTCGTCCCTAACGATGCAACCCCGACCTATATTCCGGCCCTTGCCAATATCCCGACACCGACAACTCAGACCATGAACTTCCGTTTCACAAGCTCTGATTCCACACCGGATGGCAGTTCCTTCACCATCACTGCCTATACATGGTTCAACAACGGAACCCAAACCAGCTATCAGGGCCAGTTGGCCGCTGACACCACCCAGATCACACCCGCAATCATTTCCGACTTCACCACCCACCGCCACCGCGGTCAGACCCTGGTTCAGTGGCAGACCGCAGCCGAGACCGGCACGGCGGGCTTTTACCTCGAGCGCAAAGACCCTGCAAACGGCCAGTGGGTACGCGTCAATGAAGGTCTGCTGCCGGCCCTTATCGAAAGACCCGGCGGCGGAACCTACGCCTTCCTCGATTCGCAAGCCAAACCGATGACCGCCCAGACCTACCGTCTGGTGGCAGTCGACTTCACCGGTTCTCAAGAGATACACGGTCCCTACGAACGTATTGCTTCAAGGTCGAGCGGCCTCGAGAATTTCGACGCCAAACAGTCCAAGGGATTCGCTCGTACCGCCCACCAGCCCTCGACCGCGGAGGTCGCCGCCTGGGATCGCAAGCGTGAGGCGCGGATCGAAGAGTTGTCCATGACCAGCTCTGCCAAGGGATTAACGCCGACAGGCGCCGCGGCACTGAACGCGAGAATTCGAACCGAGGGCGAAGGACTCTTTTCCCTGAGCGCCGTTACCCTGGCCGATCATTTCGGCATGGGCGTGCGGGAGGTTCAGAAGGCATTCAGAACGGGCAAGCTGCGGCTCAGTCATCACGGCAGCCCGGTGGCATACCTGCCGTCGGATGACCTCGATCGAGTCTATTTCTTCGGACAATCGATCGACAGCCGCTTCACCGACGAGAACACCTACTGGGCCACATTCGCCAATCGTGCCGGCACCCCGGGCGTCGACCTGATGGATGAAATCGGCGGTTTTGTCCCGCCGGCTGTCACCACCCCGCAGACTTTCCTCAGCACCACGACCTTCGAAGAGGACATCTGGCTGGTGGTCTATGCCGTGCAGGACCCCGAGGCCGACATCTGGTTCGGCGGATTCGTCAGCACCGGCTATTACGGCGACACAACTTTTGTCACCGATGTCACGGCGCCGGACGCCGCCGCGGATGGGCAGGCAGAGATCCGTCTGCAACTGTACGGCCTGACCAATCTGACGGCCGGGGACGACCACCACGCCGAGGTTCGTCTCAACGGCGCCCTGATCGGCGAAGCTGTTTGGGACGGGGTGACCCCCCAAGCCCTGGTCGCGACTTTCGATCAATCGATCCTCAATGCCGGCAACAACAGCCTTGAGGTCAACGGAGTCCTGGACGGCGACGTCGAGCAGAGTTCTTTTGTCATCGACACCGTCGACCTGGCCTACAACCGTCACTACAGTGCCCTCAACGATCAGCTGATCTTCGGCGCGAACGGACATCGCGCGATCACCGTCGACGGTTTCACGGGACCGGACGTCGAGGTCTTCGATCTTCACTCCGCCACACGTCCCATTCATCTGACCGGGACGACAGTCGAAGATTCCGACGCCGGCTACCGGGTGACCTTTGCACCCTCATCCGTGGATGGCCTCTACCTGGCGGTTCGCAGGGCTGCGGCCATAGTGTCGTCGAGCCTTGAAATCGACCGGCCCTCAAAATTGAGGAGCCCCGACAACGCAGCGGAGTACGTGGTCATCGCTCCGGCCTCTTTGCAAACCGGCGCCCAATCGCTGGTTGAGTACCGTCAACAACGGTTCCCGGATGCCCGGCTGATCGATCTCCAAGACGTGTATGACGAATTCAACGGCGGCATCGAGGATCCTTCGGCCATCCGATCCTTCCTGAAGTACGCACTGGCATCGTGGCAGACTGCACCCCGTTTCGTCGTACTGGCCGGCAAGGGCACCCTGGATCCCAAAGACATCCAGGGATACGGCACCAATGTGCTGCCTCTGGTTTTGGCTTCAACCCCGCACGGCGTGTTCGCCTCGGATACGCGGATCGGTGACGTTGTCGGTTCGGACGGCGTGCCCGATGTCGCCATCGGCCGCATTCCCGCCCTGAGTTCGAACGATCTCGAAAACTACGTCGACAAACTCCGCAGGTATGAGGCGTCAGACAACCAGGGCGATCAGAACGCCCTGATGCTGGCCGACAACGCGGACGGCGCCGGAAATTTCCCGGCTGACAGCCTCAATGTCGGCGCCTCTCTGCCTGCTCATGTCACCCCGATCCACGTCGTACACCAGGCTGGTGCGGACGCGGGCCTGACACGGCAACAGGTATCGAACGCGCTGGACCAGGGCATCATGCTCTTTAATTTCATCGGTCACGGCGCCGTGACCCAGTTGGGCAGCGAGGCCTTCTGGGCG
>JBDLIO010000595.1:0-2758 GCA_039714865.1 Acidobacteriota bacterium
ACGGGTTCAATAACGGTTACCTTTCCCAAACGGTAGACCTGGCGAACCCGTTCTCTATTTGTTGCAGTACAATCCCAAGGTGCATTCGATATTTCTGGTCGGTTTCATGGGCTGCGGCAAGACGACCGTCGGCCGATTGCTGGCTGAACGCCTGGCATGGTCGTTTGTCGATTTGGACCAGCGGATTGCCGACAACGAAGGCCGGACGATTCCCGAGATATTTTCCGATGGTGGCGAGCCGGCGTTTCGGATTGCGGAGCGGCAAGCTCTGTTTGAAACCGTATCCGCGGCGAATACCGTTGTGGCTGCCGGGGGAGGGCTGTTCTGTGATCCTGAGAACCGTCGCCTGATAGCCGGCGCCGGCGGGTGGGCGGTCTTTCTTGACGTACCCTGGTCCGTCATTAAATCCAGAATCGGGTCTCGGGACCCGACGCGCCCGATGTGGGACTCCCATTCGGCGGCGAAGGCAGTCTACGATCGACGGCTCGGAGCTTATCGAATGGCTGATGCGGTGGTGGCCGTCGGTACTGACTGGAGCGCAGCCGAAGTGGCAAAAAAGATCGTTCAGCTGAGACCGGAGTTGGCATGCGCTCTCTGATTCTGTCCGACATTCATGCCAACTGGGAGGCCCTCTCGGCAGTGCTCAGTCATGCGCGGCGGAGGAAATTCGAGCGAATTCTCTTTCTCGGTGATGCCGTCGGCTATGGCGCCTCCCCGAACGCGGTATTGGATTGGCTGCGGAGTGTCGGCTCGGCCGGTATTTCGATCCGTGGGAACCACGATCGTGTATGTTCGGGAATCGATTCGGGCGAATATTTCAACCGTTATGCTCTGCAGGCGGCGCAGTGGACGGCCGATCACCTCGAAGACCGAAATCGGAAGGCCCTTCAGGATCTTCCCGAGGGGCCCCTGGTTGTTGAAGATCAGGTGGCCATATGCCATGGCGCGCCCCAGGACGAGGACGCCTACGTCTTCTCCGGAAATGATGCCCTGCCGGCATTTCAGACATTGCCTCAACAGGTGATTTTCTTTGGACACACCCATGTGCCGTCGGTCTTCATTCTCGACCAGCGAACGGCTTCACCTGACATGGAGGTTCGTCTGCTCGCCGGCGAGCGACAGCGAATCACCGTGGGAGAGGGTCGAAGGTACCTGATCAATCCCGGATCGGTGGGTCAGCCCCGGGACCGTGACCCCCGGGCGGCTTACGGGATCTATGATTCTCAAACCCGGCGATTTTTTCATTACCGGGTTGCCTACTCGACGGCCGATGCCCGCCGACGGATCGCCAGGGCCGGTCTGCCCCCGATGTTGGGGGATAGGTTACTTCACGGCGTGTGAGAAGGGCCGGCCCATCCGGAGAGACCGAAGTGATTGAGGGGCGAAGGGAAGAAGAAACTTGATACTTGAAACTGGAAACTGGAAAGACAGCGGCAAGCAAGGAGTGAAGCACCCTAATGAGGATCAGAATCTCCCGGACTTGAGTTCACTGGGGGCGATCCTGCTGTCAGTTCCAGTGTCGGTTTCGATGGGCCGCTGGACTTCAGAATACCGAAGGCTATCAACCACAACACAGGAGAAACCGATCCTAGTTTCCAGTTTCCAGTTTCCAGTTTCCTGTTGCCCCCCTCTCCTTCAACGCTGTGGACGGACCTGTGGCTAACATCGCCGTCACCGCCCAACTCCCAGGCCGAGCCCTCGACCTACTCCGTGCACGCCACGAGGTTCGGGTTCACACCGGCCCGACGATGCTTCGAGCCGAAGAGGTGGCCGAGTGGGCCGCCGGTTCGCACGCGTTGATCACCCTGCTGGCCAATCCGGCTGGTGCAGAGGTGATGGATCGGTGCCCTGCGCTCAGAGTTATCGGCAACTGCGCTGCGGGCTTCGACAATGTCGACTGCGTGGAGGCTGAACGCCGGGGCATCTGGGTGACAAACACCCCGGATGTGCTGACCGAAGCGACTGCCGATCTGACCTGGGCCTTGATCCTTGCCGTCACTCGAAGGGTTGTCGAGGCTGATGCCTTCCTGCGAGCGGGTCTCTTCAAGGGCTGGGAGCTGGATTTGATGACGGGGTCCGGACTCCAGGGTCGGACCCTCGGCATTCTCGGGTTCGGCAGGATAGGCCGTGCCGTCGCTCGGCGGGCTACGGCATTCGGAATGCGGGTAATGGCGACCGCCACTTCGAAGCCGATTCAGGGTTTTGGGGACCTTGTCTTCGCCGATGTCGAGGCACTGGTGGCGTCGTCCGATGTGCTCTCCCTCCATTGCCCCCTCAACCACGAGACCAGGGGGTTGATGGACGAGGCCCGTCTCCGGCGGATGCGCCGAGGCGCCTTCCTGATCAACACTGCGCGAGGACCGGTGGTCGACGAGGCCGCTTTGGTCCGGGTCCTGGAGGACGGGCATCTCGGAGGTGTCGGGCTGGACGTTTTTGCCCAGGAACCAGTCGTTCATCCCGGACTGATGGGCCGCGAGGATACTGTGCTTCTGCCTCATATCGGGTCGGCGACGCGGGAGGCCCGGTCGGAGATGGCTGAACTGGCGGCCCAAAACGTCCTGGCGGTCCTCGCCGGCGACGAACCTCCGAGTATTGTCGTCCGGGGGCGGTGAGAACCTCGAGGCAAGAGATTGAACCGCAAAGACGCAAAGAGAAGAGAAGGGGCAGTTTAGGGAGCCTCCTGTAAAAATTTTTAAATAGCCACAAAGAGGCACGAAGAGGCACAAAGAGAGAAGCCATAGGGCCCGTTGGGTCTGTT
>JBDLIO010000596.1:0-2751 GCA_039714865.1 Acidobacteriota bacterium
CGAGGCCGATTGGTATCGGTGGCCGCGTTCTTTCCGGAGTGCTTTCAGCACGATCCAGTCCAATTCACCTTTAAGACGCCGCCGCAGGGACCGTGTATCGGTGCCCCGTTCAGTGGCGATCTCCTCCCGTGCCGCTCCCTGACGGTCAAAACGATCGGCCAGGGAGGGGGGCTCCTGGATTCGGAGCTTGCGAAGCAGGTTCTCCAGGCCTGCCAGGCGTAGTCCGAAGGGCAGGACTCCGGTCAGCAGTTCGTATAGGGTCACCCCGAGGGCGTACACGTCGGTGGTGATGTCGATGTCGAGCTCGCCCGCGGCCTGCTCGGGGCTCATATACTCGGGGGTTCCGAGGAACGAGCCCTGGATCGTCATGGGCGCAGAATCGGTGAGTGGCTGCTCGATGGCCTTGGCTATCCCGAAGTCGATGACCTTGGGCAGCGGCTGGCCATCTTCTTCGGTCACGAGGATGTTGGACGGCTTCAAGTCGCGATGGATGATCCCCCTCTGGTGGGCGTGGTGGACCGCGCGGCAGATCTCGCAGAACAGGGTCAACCGCTCGTTGACCGACAGCTTGTGGGTGTCGCAGTACTCGATGATCGGGAGCCCGTCAACGTACTCCATCACCAGGTACGACAGGCCCCGTTCGGTGGTGCCGGCATCGAGCACGCGAACGATGCCGGAGTGGCTCATCAACGCCATAGCCTTGCGTTCGGCCTCGAAGCGAGTCAACACCTCCTCCGAGTCTAGACCCGGTTTAAGTACCTTCACGGCCACCTGGCGGAACACCGGCTCTTCCTGCTCGGCCAGGTAGACCTGACCCAGGGAGCCCTCTCCGAGCACCTTCAAGACCCGGTAGGGGCCGATTCTCTTTGGCGGTGAACTGGGTATCATTCTCCGATTCTACACGGGCGCTGTTGACATATGCCAAGACGGAGCCCCATCGAGGGGTGCACGTCACGATTACAGACGGTGCCAGTCACGCCACTCCGCCATTGTTGTCCATAAGGTTGACCGGCCAAGAAGGGTGAATTCCAGCCCCGGCCTTCGGGGGCGCCGAAGGCCGGGGATTGGAAGATAGAATCCAGTTTCCAGTTTCGGCGCATTTGGCTCCAGCGCAGCCAGATAACGCGCAATAACGCACAAAAACCCCTTCATTCTCCCTCGAATCCGTGTATACTCCGGCGCTACAACGCGCAACAGCGCCACGAGCCGGAGGAACGATGAGCCAGCAACCCAAAAGCAAAAACCTTACAAAGATCTCGACCCACGTCACCCGCCAGGATCGGGAGAACATGCTCGGCCAGAAAGGTGTGACCTTGTGGTTCACCGGTTTGTCCGGTTCCGGAAAGAGCACGGTGGCCATCGAGGTTGACCGAGTCCTGACCGAGCGCGGTGTCGCCTGCACCGTGTTGGATGGTGACAACGTCCGCCACGGCCTCAACAGCGATTTGGGTTTTTCCCCTGAAGATCGCAACGAGAACATCCGCCGAATCGGCGAGGTTGCCAAGCTGTTTACCGAGGCGGGGATGATCAACTTGACCGCGTTCATCTCGCCCTACCGCGAGGACCGTGACCGCAACCGCAAGATCCAGGGCAATGGCGATTTCGTCGAGGTCTTCGTCGATGCGCCGCTGGCAGTCTGCGAAGAGCGCGATACCAAGGGCCTCTACAAGAAAGCCCGTGCCGGCATCATCCCGGAGTTCACCGGAATTTCGGCGCCCTACGAAGCGCCGGAAACGGCCGAAATCGTGCTCAATACCGACGGCGAGTCGGTCGAGCAGAGTGCCGCGCTTGTTGTCGCGTATCTGGAAGAGCAGGGCTACGTGAAGCAATAGTCGCCAAAAGGAGGCCTTTTGGCAACTCTTGTCTTGCACGGCACGCTTCGCGTGCAGACAATCGAGAGAAAAGAAGGGTGGGTCTTGGGACCCATCCTTTTTATTTGGTCTTATGGGGGAGCGCGGGGCTCCCGCCCCGTCCCGCATCGTGATTTCGGTCCCAACCCGGTGGAGCCGGAACCAAAAGGAAACGTTGAGCCTCTAACCAACCTTCAACGAATGATCCTCGAGGCCGGGGCAGTGGAGGTCTCGGCGGGCCGTCAGGTCCTTGATGATCGCCCTTCGGAAGTCTCCGTCTGAGGATGCCGCCATGACGCTCTTTTTGTACGCATCGATCTCCATGAGTTCGAGCTGAGCTCGAACGGGCTTGAAGAGTTTCGGCCACCGGCATTGACCGGGAATTTGGATGTGATGGAAACCTCCGGAGTACACCAGGAGGACTCTGCCGCTTTCAAGAGGCCCGAGAATGTCGGCGATCCCTCCACGGACCGTCATCGGCCGACCGCTGGCATCGAGACCGTCCGCTCGTTTCATCCTGCCTTCGGGAAGAATGATCACGAGCGACTGGTGATCGATCTTGTTGAGCACGCTTTCCCAGGTGTGGTCACGCTGACGCGAGATGACGATCGGGTGCCTCACCAAAAACCGGAAGAGAACACCGATGCGGCGCCGCATGGTTTTCTCGGCCACCGGGAGGACTCCGTGACGAGCAAAAAGCCAGAAGAGGCGCCAGTCGCCGAAGCCGGCCAGGAGGGGTTCATACAGGCTGGTGTGGTTGAGGACCACGACGGCCCTGAGCGGTCCCCAGTCCCGGGCAGGGATGTCCCCGAGCCATTCACCCTCATGCCGGTAGAAGATCCGGCTCAGGATCATGATGCTCGTCAATAGAAAAAAGGTGAAAATCGATTGAATCATACGG
>JBDLIO010000597.1:0-2748 GCA_039714865.1 Acidobacteriota bacterium
CCCTTGACCGTGCCCGGAACGATTGTCGGTACACCACACTACATGGCGCCCGAGCAGGTGTTGGAGCGAGAGGCCAACGCTGCCTCCGATCAATTCTCCTTCTGCGTCGCCCTGTTCGAAGCGCTGTTCGGTGCGCCGGCGTTCGGCAAGGGCGACATGATGCAAACGGCCCGACGAGCCCTGGCCGGTGACATCGCTCCCATACCCTCAGGCGCCGGGGTTCCCGGCCGGGCCAAAAAAGCTCTCGTTCGTGGTCTCAGTGCCGACCCTTGTGAGCGGTTCTCCTCGATGGACGGCCTGTTGAGTGAACTGGGTTATGACACTGCAGCGGTTCGGCGTCGTTGGCTTGTGGCCGGGCTGGCCGTGCTGTTGGTTTTGGCCGGTGTGTCTGCCGTCGTCCAGTTTGTCGTCGGGCGGCGGAATCTCTGCTCGGGCGGGCCGGATCGGGCAGCTGCCGTCTGGAATGAAACGCGGGCCGCGGCCGTGGCTCGGGCTTTCGACGCGACCGGTGCCCCCTTTGCTTCGGAGTCGGCCGGCAGGCTCTCGAAGGTCGTGGACCAACGAAAAGCACGGTGGATTGCCGCCTACACTGACGTATGTGAAGCGACACGGGTTCGGGGAGAGGCCTCCGAGGACCTGCTGGATCGCCAGATGGCCTGCCTCGACCAGCGGCTCCTGGAGATGGATCGTTTGCTTGACCTGTTCGAGGGTGCGGACGAGGCCATCGTCCAGGGTTGCATCGACGCCGTTCAGGATCTTCCCGGGTCGGCGCCGTGCACCCAAGGCGCTGAAATCTTGAAGCTCGAGCCCCTGCCTTCGGATCCGGAGACGGTTGCGGCGATCGAGGCGATCAGGGCCGATCTGGCCGAAGTCGAGGCCTTCAAGGTGACCGGGCAATTCGAGGAGGCGCTGGCTCAGGTCGGAGGGGCGGCAGAAAAGGCAGAGGCTGTCGGCTACGCCCCTGTGGTCGCCCAGGCCTTGCAGTTGAAGGGACACGTCGAAATCGAGATGGGTCTGGGTGACGAGGCCCTCGCAAGCCTGCGCAGGAGTCTTGTTGCCGCCGAGAAGGGAGGGGCCGACCGGTTGGGCGTGACCATACTCAACGAGTTGGTCTGGGTTCAGGGTGTGATGCTCCAACAGTTTGATCGAGCGGAACTCTGGTCGGATTTGGCGGAGGCACGATTGCACCGGATTTCAGATGAGGGCGTTGTCTCGGCGGAGTTATTGGCCGGCCGTGCCGCTGTTTTTGAGATTGCCGGCAGGTATGACGAGGGACTGGAACTCCAGAAACGTGCATATGGAGCCATCATCACGGCTACAGGGAGCGAGAGCCTCGAAGCGACCTATGCCGAAAACCAGCTGGCCAATGCATTGTACTCGGTGGGCTCGTACACCGAAGCCCTGGAGCACTACCGGGTTGCGGCAGCCCTTCGGGAGCGATACCTGGGGCCGAACCATCCGCATCTGGCAACGACCCTGACCAGCGTCGGTTCGACCCTGTCCAACCTGGGGCGCAACGAGGAAGCTCTGGTGGTCTTGGCTCGGGCATTGGAGATCTCCGAGGTGGCCTACGGCACGGACCATGCGAACCTCGGGATCACCCTCAACAACATTGCCTTTGCCCAGGAGGCTCTTGGGCAACTGTCTGAAGCCCTCGAGACCCATGACCGGGCTCTGAAGGTCGTTCGGGCGGCCTGGGGCGATGATCATCCCCAAACGGCCTATGCCCACCTCAACCGCGTCAGCATCTACCGCAAGCTCGAGCTCTGGGATCGTGGACTCGAGGAGGCGCTGTCCGCCGAGCGGATTCTGGCGGCGGCATTTGGCAGTGACCACCCGCTGTACGCTTATGCCGCCAACGCCGAGGGGGTGATTCTGCTGTTGATGGGGAGACCGCGACAGGCCCTCGGGCCGCTGGAGACCGCCGTCCGAATTCGGGAGGGCGTGACAGTCGATCCGCTGGTGCTGGCCCAGACCCGATTCAGCTTGGCCAAGGCCCTGTGGGCCGCCGGCGCCGACAGGCCTCGCGCCGGCCGACTTGTCGAACAGTCACGAGCAGTCTTTGTCGCCGAGGGCGAACGGGCTGCGGAGGATTTGAAACTGATGGAGGCGTGGAAGCTGGAACGTTAGGAAGCAGGAAGGGAGCGCACGACTCCGATCGTGCATCGTGTCTTTGAAACCCCTCGAGACGCGTAGGCCACTACTCAGGTTCGGAGACCTGTACTCACGCGCATTGAGGATGGCGGATTCGAAGTTCGAGGTTCGTCTCTTTAACGCTTTGACGGAGCCCTGGTCCGTCGTTCCGTGTCTCGGTTTTATAGAGCGTCCAAGCGTCTCGGCCTCCCAGCCTCCTGGCATTTCTCACCCAACATCGTCCCTGACGAGTGGATGACTGAGACAATGCGGGCCTCCGCGGGCGCGGGAAATTTCGTGGCTCTCCAGCAGCAGGCAGACGCGACCCTTGTCATCCAGCGATACCTCCTGGCGCCCCAGCAGCACGTCCTTGGCATCGACAACTCGGAATCCGTGGCGGCCGAGTTCTTCGGCCGTTGCAACGTTGCGGTCATACAGCGTGATGACCCCGGGGGCAAGTGCCAGGGTGTTGGCCCCGTCGGTCCACTGCTCCCGTTGCTGGGCCAGAGGACTCGCCCCGCCGCAGGCGATCGGTTCGAGGTCGATGCCGCGAGCAGCCAGGGCAGGCAGCAGGGCGCCGCGCTCGACGGGTTCCGGAGTGGCGGCGTGCAGGTC
>JBDLIO010000598.1:0-2737 GCA_039714865.1 Acidobacteriota bacterium
CCACCGGACCGGAATCCGAACCGGTGTTCATGTGAGAAATATATTCGCTGCGTTCCTCATCTCTTTTCTGGGCCTTGATCGAGAGACTGATCCGCTGGTGATTACCGTCGACCGACATGATCTTGGTCACGATCTTCTGCCCCGGAGAAAAAGCCTCGCGAGGGTCCGCGCCGCGTTCCAGACCCGATTCGGACATGGGGACCAAGGCGCTGACTCCCGGCTCAAGCTCGACGAAGACCCCGAAATCCGCCCCGTGCTCCACGGTACCCTCGACCGTCTGCCCTTCCTGGTACCGCATCTCGATCCGCTCCCACGGATCACGGTCCGGCAATCGCCGAAGGGTCAACCCGATACGATGAGCACTTTGATCAATCTCCTTGATCCAGCCGTTGATCGTTTGGCCTTCCTGGTATTCCTCGGACTTCAGATCCTGTCCCGGAGGCAATTGGCTGACATGGAGGAGACCGTCCAAACCGGGCGCGAGCTGAACGAATACACCAAACGGCGCCTGCCGAACAACGGTTCCTTCAAACGCGCCTCCTGCCGGAAATTGTTCAGCAACGGCATTCCACGGATCGGCCTGCGTCTGCTTGATGCTCAACGAGATCCGATTCTTATCCCGGTCCAGGCCAAGTACCTTGACCGACACTTTTTCGCCTACCGACAATACATCCGCTGGCTTCCCAACCCGCTGGTGGCTGATCTCGGTGACGTGAACCAGGCCGTCAACCCCGCCGAGGTCGACGAAGGCGCCGAAATCCGGAAGGGATCGAACGGTCCCTTCAATCACGGCCCCCTCTTCCAATTTGTCCCATGCCTGGCCGCGCATTTCATCACGTTGAGCCCTCAACAGGGCGGCTCGGGACACCACCAGATTGCCGCCATCCGTTTCGTATTCCAAGACCTTGAATTGATAGGTCTGCCCCAGGTGGACATCGAGATCGTCGTTGCGCGAATCATCCATCTGCGACATCGGACAGAAACCGCGAATTCCGGCGATGATGACATCAAAGCCACCCTTCCTCCGGCCCCCGACCTTGCCCTCCACGGGTTCACCAGTGGTGGCTGCATCTATCAAGACATCCTTGAGCTTCTGCTCGACCGCCAACCGATGTGACACCTCGATCTGCTGACCGATCGCCGTGACGACGACTTCGACTGGGTCACCCGTCCCGGGCTGTTCCAGTTCTTCACGAGCCAGAACCGCTTCGGCTTTGCCACCGACGTCGACCAGCACGATGTCACCGTGGATCTCGACAATTGTGCCCAGCACGACATCTCCCACGCTGACACTTCCTGCACCGACTCCCTCCTGGAGAGCCGCCTCGAATTCACTGATTTCAGGGGATTTTTCGCTCATAACAAGCCTCATAAATGGAATCTGGCGACCAAATGGTTACCGGTCCGGAAGAATAGCATAGCAAACACAAAAACAACCGCGCGCCCTGAAGAAAACAAAGAGGTATGAACACACCATCTTTTGCCCTATTTTCTATTTCTGTCTGCGCGAAGCGCTTTTAGCGATAGGCGGGTGGGCCATATTGGCCAACGCTCCCTCCCATCATCTCGGGCCACTCACTAGCTCGGCTATCGCTGCCAGACGATGCGACCGCCAACAATGGTCGCAGCTGGAGCTCCCTGCAGCGTGACACCCCCAAACGGAGTGTTGCGGCCCTTGGAGACGAACGCGGCGGGGTCGACCATCACGGTCCTTTCTGTATCCAGTACGGTCAAATCACCAGGCGAGCCCACGGCGAGGCTCCCTCCAGGTACGCCAACGATCCTCGCGGGAGCGGCCGACATCAACCGGACCAGGTTCGAAATGCCGATGATCCCCGGCCGCACCAGTCGGTCGAGAGCCAGAGAGACCGCCGTCTCCAGGGCGCTGATGCCGAACGGCGCATCCGCGAAATCCATCTCCTTTTCATCCCGGTGGTGTGGGGCATGATCGGAGACGATTGCGTCGATCGTTCCGTCCGCAATACCCTCGATGACGGCCCGCCGATCGTCGTCGGTCCTCAACGGTGGGTTCATTTTCCACAGCGGGTCGTAGTTGGACGCGGCGACATCCTCGTCGGTCAGCGAAAAACGGTGGGCCGAGACCTCGCAGGTGACCCTGGAACCTCGCGCCTTTGCGGCCCTGATCGCTTCGACCGAGCCCGCAGTGCTCAGGTGCCCCAGATGCAGTCGCCCCCCGGTGAATTCCGCCATCAGGATATCCCTCGCAACAATCGACTCTTCAGCCGCAGCCGGCATGCCCCGAAGACCGATCCGGGTCGAAACCCGGCCCTCGTGCATGGCGCCCCGATCGCTGAGCACCTCGTCCTGCGGATGCACGATCATCGGCACGTCGAAACTTCTGCAGTATTCGAGGGCCCGGCGCATCAGCAGAGAATTGGCAACCGGGTTGGGCGAATCCGAAATCGCGACCGCCCCGGCCTGGACCATCTCCCCGATCTCGGCCAGTTCTTCTCCCCCACACCCCTTGGACAGCGCACCTATGGGATAGACCTTGACCGCGCCGGCGCGGTCTGCCTTCTCCATGATGTACCTGGTCACGGCGGGTTCGTCATTGACGGGGTTGGTGTTGGCCATGCAGCACACCGCCGTGAATCCACCCGCCGCAGCGGCCAGACACCCGGTTTCGATCGTCTCCTTGTGTTCAAACCCGGGCTCCCTGAGGTGGGAGTGGAGATCGATAAACCCCGGCGCGACTATCAGACCTTGAGCATCAAGC
>JBDLIO010000599.1:0-2735 GCA_039714865.1 Acidobacteriota bacterium
AGGGGCAGCGTCCGGGACCGTGATCCGCGTCCGTCAACCGCAACCGGGACCGCGTCAGTTGACCGCATCGGAGTACCGCGACCGCGGCCGAGGCGCAAAAGAGAAAAAGAGTGTCCCTTTTAAATCTGTAGGGGTTGGTCGGGGCGGTTGACCGGGGCCGTTGGCCGTTGACCGGGACGGTTGTCCGTGGGCCGTCGACCGGGGGCGCGCTCGATCGACCAAGGCGGCTGACGAAAGGGGTCGCGGTCCTGGGTTCGGACGCGTTCCCGGAAGCGTTCACAGAGATCGTATCGGTGAATAGCGGCGCCCCCCAGTCCCGGCAGCCTGGAGCGCGGGTCACGAGGGCGGTCCTGTGTGGGTCGTACCGATGATGTCCTTCGTGGTGTTCATCAAGCGAGAAGACAGATAGCTGCTGGGACCGGTCGTTGTCAAGGACAAGCCGTTCGGTTGCTTCGCAATCCCTGACAACGCCCATCCCACCAGCTCCAAAAGGAGACATGAACACCACGAAGAACATCATCTCAGTCGTCGGCGGGCGCAGTGGACACCGAAAAAGTCCAGGAAACGATGTCGTTGTTCGATCGAGTTCGGGCAATGATCTGGCGGCTGGCGTATCCGCGGCAGTGAGAGCCGTTGACCGGGTGCGCGCTCGGTCGCCCAAAAGAGAAAAAGAAAGAGAAAAAGAGTGTCCCTTTTAAACCGTGCTGAGTACGCGAAGCATGCAGCGTTCGTGCTTTTTGGATCCTATCCGCCTTGTGACAATGCCGACTTCGAACAGGGCTCCGTGCAGGACGCATTCACCGCGATAGGATACCCTGGACCCACGCCTACCTGGCGATACTGTTGGGCGCCACAGGGGTGCTGTACAAGTTGAGAAGGGGGCTCATCAATGCGAATTCGAGCATATTCCTGTTGCCTCGCCATCGTCGTCCTCTTCGTCTCGCTTCCGGGCTCGGCCGGTTTGTGGACAGGCTGGGAGTGGCTCAATCCCAGACCCCAGGGACATTGGCTAGGTGGTATCGCTGCCTCGGATTCCCTTGTCGTTGCCGTTGGAAGTGGTGGAATTCTCGTTTCTGAAGATGCGGATGATTGGGAGCTCGTCCTCTCGGGTGTGTTCTTGCACGACGTCATCTGGGCGGGCGATCAATTTGTCGCGGTCGGAAGAAGTGGGATCATCATGACCAGTTCGGACGGACGCGATTGGACTGTGAGGCACTATTCCAACATTGGTTATCTCAACAGGGTCATCTTCAATGGGCAACTGTTTTTGGCCGTCGGCGTGTCGGGTATGACGGCAACCAGCCCGGACGGCATCAGCTGGACCGACCATGTGGTCGAGCAACCCTACCCAAATGCGATGCGCGATGTTGCGTGGAACGGCTCAACCTTCGTCACCGTCGGAGGCCCCAATGTCTTCGGGGGCACGATGGCAATCTATTACAGCGAAGACGGCGCAGAGTGGTCCATGGCTGACATCGAGGACCTCCTGCCCAGGGAGTTCTTTTGTATTGTTTGGGGGCACGATCGCTTTCTCGCTTTCGACGCCCTCATGGGGTCCATCTTGTCTAGCTTTGATGGACAAAACTGGATTGAAGAGTCAACGAATCTACATGGTGTTTTTCTGGAGGTATTGGCGGTCCCTGGTGGTTATTTGGGAGTTGGGGGTGGAGGACAAGTCTTCAGGTCTGCTGACGGAATGTCGTGGACAGCCTCGACGGTTTTGCCGTTGCCTAGGGACCTTTGGGACCTCACGTTTTTCCAGGATAAGTACGTAGCTGTCGGTGATGATGGCGCCATCCTAGTTTCGGCCGACCATGGGCAACAGTGGGATGTTGTGACGACCTGGGAAGTTGATATTCATTATTCAGACGAAATTGTCGATCTCTGTTGGGCTAATGGCATCCTCATCGCAATTTCCAGAAACGGCGGTGTGTTTCGAAGCCTCAACGGCCTCGATTGGCAGCTGGTTACTGGGTTTCCAACGAGGCTCATTTCGGTCCGATGGATCAATGAGGCCTTTTGGGTGGTTGGGTACGACGGCCTGATCACCACCAGCGAAGACGGAAACGTC
Organism: Acidobacteriota bacterium; assembly: GCA_039714865.1. Taxonomy (GTDB): domain Bacteria; phylum Acidobacteriota; class Thermoanaerobaculia; order Thermoanaerobaculales; family Sulfomarinibacteraceae; genus DAOWGJ01. The sequence goes on from JBDLIO010000599.1 coordinate 2,072, forward strand.
TGGAATACCAGGAATTCAGAGGACCCGGTCCGTTATATGGACATCACGACCGATGGTGAGGTCATGGTCGTTGTCGGCGCCAGATCATCGGACCAGCTTGACGCCCTCGTCGCCACGAGTTCGGATGGCTATGCCTGGAATGAGATCGAAATCGACGGAGGCGCCGGACTGATAATGAAGTCAATCACCTGGGCAGGAACTCGTTTTGTCGGGGTCGGCAGCGGAGGGTCGATTTTCCGAAGTGACGACGGATTTCAGTGGGAGTTTGAAATCCTGGATTCGATTGGATCCATGGAGCGCGTGGTTTCCAGCGGTTCCTCGCTCGTAGCGGTGGGCAGTGTAGATTTCCTGGTCTCGGATGATGATGGCCTGACGTGGCAGCCGACCTTGGTCCAAACGCATGCTTCCGATGTGATTTGGACCGGGGAGATGTTCCTGGCTGTAGGAGGTTGGATTTACTCAAGCCGAAATGGTCACGACTGGATCACCTCTCCGGTCGGCCTTGGCGGACTTGCTCGACACATCGCGAGTGAAGGTCGGGAGATCGTCTTTTCTGGGTCCTGGGCAAATCTCATGCGGGCACGATTGATCAACATTCTGCCCCCGGAAGAGTTTGTTCAGGAGCCGGTGTTGGATTAGGCTGAGACTCAAATGCGGAGGGTGT
>JBDLIO010000600.1:0-2734 GCA_039714865.1 Acidobacteriota bacterium
CGTGGCTGATCGCCGGCACTCTCGACCTCAAGACCACGTTTGAGGTCACGGCATGGAACGGCCGAATCCAGTGGACGGTTGGAACCACGACAATTTCCGCCCGGGCCGAAATCGTCGACGTGGACTCCATCGCGGTCACGGCCCGGGCCGGCATGTTTCCGATGGGAGGCGGCCTCCTCGAAGCAACGACACCCGATGGCTCGGTCCGTCAGTGGCGCCTGCCCGGCAAATTCTCCTTTCCCCGCGGCCCAACCCACCCAGTCGGAGACTGGTGGGTCGACGAGACGGCGGCGGTCGCAACGGTCTTTTCGACCAGCGCCGATCTGGGGCCGGAGTTCACACTGCGCGGCACGATCACCGGCCGCCACCATCAACACCTGATCCTGATGCTGGGCGGCGCCCCGGACATCTCCTTCGCCTTCAGGAGAGGCCTGCTCAACAACGACCTCCTGATCTTCGACGATCTGGGAGGCGCCCTGGCTTCGGGCTCACTGGACCCCCAGCCGTTGCATCGGCTGGGCGCCACTGCGGCCACCGTACTCCGCGCCATCGCAGGGGGTGCGTTGTTGCTGGCCCTGTGGTCGATCATTCCCCAATTTGCAGGCAAAAAGAGCGGCGGCGTCCCTCAGGTGCGCACCGCTTTGTTCGTCACCGCACTGGGCCTGCTGGCGCTGATCGGCGCCGGACTCGCCGCCTGGACCGCCGTCGACGTCTTCGACAACCTCCCCCATCTGCCGGACGAAATCGTCTACCAGTTGCAGGGCCGATGGTTGCTTTCCGGGCATCTGACAGGTTCCGAGCCGCTCTGCTCTGAGAACTTCGCCGTGCCCCTGACCTACATCCGAAGTGCACGGTGGATCGGCCACTATCCCCCCGCATGGCCGCTGGTCCTTGCGCCGGGAATCGCCGTAGGGGCCCCGTGGCTGGCGCCGGCCCTGCTCCGGATCCCTCACATCCTCCTGATAGCCCTTCTGGCTCTCAGACTGGGAGGCCGGTGGACCGCCCTGGCAGCCGCCGCAGCCGCCCTGGCCTCACCCCTTGCCCTGCTGCTCTTCGGATCCCGAATGCCCCACGCCGGAAGCGCCACGCTGCTCCTGGGCGCCCTCCTGCTCTGCCTGCCCAGAGACCCGGCCGGAGACCCCCGAACCCCGGCGTTGCGATGGATGGTCGCAGGCATCGCCTTCGGCCTGGCGTTCGGCATGAGACCGTTGACCGCGGTCGCCGTCGCCATTCCCATCGGCCTGTTCCATCTGGGTGAGACACTGGCCGGGAGACGGCGGTGGAGGGACGGCATCTGGCTGGTTTTCGGCGGTCTCACCGCCAGCCTGCCGACACTGTCGGCCAACGACGCCATTATGGGATCACCATGGACCTTTCCCTACGCCCTGGCCGAAGGCTCGATGTACTCGCTCCGGCACGCCGCTTTCGGCATCCGGAACCTCGACACCCTTCTGGCGTCTCTCGGACCGCTGGTTCACGGCTGGGGCTGGCCGTGGCTCGGCGGACCGATCTCGATGGCCCTGCCCTTTGCCTTCGTCACGGTTCTTTTCCTCTCCCGCGGATCAACCAGAGAGGACAGGTTGCTGGCCGCTGTTGCAGCCGCTGTCGTTCTGGCTCACCTCGGAACTCGGGCGACCGGACTCCACGGTTTCGGGCCGAGGTACCTCTTCGTACCCTGCGCCATCACTTGGGTCCTGACCGCACGGGGAGCTGGAATCCTCGCGGCGAAAGAGGACCGTACATGGCCTGTCGCAGCTGTCCTCCTGGGCCTCTTGACCTTCAGCGCCGCTGCAGCCATTCCCGCCCGTCTCCCGCTCTACCGCGGCTACAACGATGTCACCACCGACATGACCGAAGCCGCAGCGGTCCTCCCAGAGTGTTCGCTGGTGCTGTTCCCCGAAGACAACTGGCGCGGGTGGGCCGAGGCGTCTCCCTGGCTGGGGCGGGACCCGGACGACGATCACACGGCGCCCCTGTTTGCCGCCGACCTCGGCGAGGCCCTGGGGCTTGAGTGGTGCTACCCGGACCGCCGGATCTACCGCTGGACCGGCGACCAGCTGATTCCGGCATTTGACGATGACGATCACATCCCATAAAATTCACTCAGTATCAGCGGCCGTCATGCGGCAGTCAGTCAGGAAAACGGTCGTATACATGGAGTCACGGGGGAGTTCGATGTCGAATATCAGGAAACGGGCGGACCGGGGTTTCACACTGATCGAACTACTGATCGTCGTGGCCGTCATCGGCATCATCGCCGCCATCGCCATCCCCAATCTGATGCAAGCGCTGCAGATGGCGAGACAGAAGAGGTCCTTTGGCGACCTTCGCACCATCGTCATCGCGTTGACGACCTACAGCATCGACTACAACCATTTCCCCATCCTCGGGGATACACACCACATGGCACTGGTCCCTTATCTTGGGAAACTGCCGGCGCTCGATGGGTGGGACAGTCTCTACGGCTACCAGTGCGGCGGAGATGGATCCCAATACACGGCGGTGTGTTACGGGAGTAATCGAACGGCGGACCCACCCTACGAGTTCGGCCGGATCTACCGGCACAAAGACGACATCGTATACATCGACAGCCAGCTGGTACAGTGGCCGGAGGGCACACAGTCAGACGAATAGTCCCACCGTGACCGATTGAGCGAAAGCCGAGGAGACCCTCATTGATGCCGGAAGAACCGACAGCCTCCAACTCCACCGACGAAACGACCGACGAGGCCCT
>JBDLIO010000601.1:0-2733 GCA_039714865.1 Acidobacteriota bacterium
ATCGTGCACGCACCGGCGGGGGGCGGCGATTTGTTTGGGCCGCGATGGCGACGACTGTCGCCGGGGTGGTGGCGGCAGCAGCCATCGTCCCTCTGGCCGTCGGCCTCGCTCGGCCGCAAGAAGTCTTGTCCCGGAGCATCGAAACGGCCGAGGGCGTGGACCTGGCCGTCGTTCTGGACGTATCCGGGTCGATGGCGGCGCTCGATTTCAAACCGACGGATCGGCTCGGTGTCGCCAAGAACGTCATCGGAGGTTTCCTCGAGGGACGCCCTCACGACAGGATCTCCCTGGTGGTGTTTGCGGGGGCTGCAGTGACCCTGTGTCCCTTGACCCTGGACCATGAAGTTGCCGGCCGAATGCTCGAGGATGTCGAGATGGGCGTGCTGCCCGACGGAACGGCGATCGGAATGGGCCTGGGCACGGCGGTCAGCCGATTGCGATCATCGGAGGCCGAGTCCAAGGTCGTTGTTTTGGTGACCGACGGGTCCAACAATGCAGGGCAGCTGGATCCGCTGACTGCGAGTGACCTCGCCGTTGAAGAAGAGATTGTTGTTCACACGGTCCTCGTCGGTCGGGGCGGAGAGGTGCCGCTGCCGGTCCGGGTCAGAGATCCGCGGACCGGCCGAGTAATGGAGCGAATTCAGCAGGTTGTGGTCGAGACGAACCCTGAACTGCTTGCGGAGATTGCGCGTCGAACCGGAGGCAGTTCTTTCCACGCAAGGGATGCCAAGGCCCTGAAAGAGGTCTTTGCCGAGATCGATGCCCTGGAAACGACCGAGTTCACCTCGACCCGGCTGGAGCGATATCGAGAGCGGTTCGAACCGTGGGCAATGGCCGCTTTCCTGGTATTGCTGGTGGCGGCCGGCGTGGAGAGCCTCGCGGGGAGGACTCCATGGTGATTTTCGCCCAACCCGAACGGCTGTGGTTGCTCTTTGCCGTTGTCGGCGTCACCTTTCTGGTCCTTGTGCGGCACCGCAGCCGCCTGGCGAACCAACGGGCGCTTGCCTCCCCGGCGGTGTGGGATCGTCTGATCGGTGGCGCCCCGGCAACCGGTGTGTGGCGGATGGTTTTGTGGTGTGCCGCGGCCGCCTTGATCGTTCTGGCCCTGGCCCGACCACAATGGGGCGCCATGCCTGACGAGGTCTCCATCAGGACCAGAGACCTGGTCCTGGCCCTGGATGTGTCCGACTCCATGCAATGTCCTGACCTTCAGCCCAACCGTTTGGGTCGTTCCCTTGAGATCATTCGCCGGGCTCTGCCGGGCCTCGGGGGCAATCGGATCGGGGTGGTGGTCTTCGCCGGCGAGGCCTATTCGCTGATCCCATTGACGACCGATCTCGAAGCCGTGGCGTCCTTCCTGGATGGTGTGCGGCCCGGCATGGTCGGCAGGCCGGGTTCCAACCTCGAGGCAGCGGTGGGAGCGGCCGTTCGCCTGTTGCCCCCTGAAGGGGAAGGACGTGTGGTCGTTCTCTTCAGTGATGGCGAAAACCTCCAGGGCAGAGTTGATGCGGCGGCCTCGGTTCTCCAGGAGGCCGGAGCCGGGTTGCTCGGCGTCGTTGTCGGGACCGAACGAGGTGGTCCAATTCCGGCTCTTGACGCTTCGGGCGCCGTGCACTACAAAAAAAACAAGGAGGGCCAACCCGTGGTAACCCGGGCCGAGACGGCCACCTTCGAAATGATGGCCGAGAAGGTCGGTGGTGAGGTCCTGGTGGCCGATGGCGCCCAGACCGAGAAAGATCTGATCGCTGCCGTCGAGAGTCTGAGGACCCGTGAGGTCCAGACCGAGCAGAAGCCTCGAAAGATCGAGAGGTTCTCATTGTTCCTGATCGCGGCGGCCCTGATGGTGATCGGCAGTTTCCTGTTGTCACCATGGCGGAGGCGGGCTGCTGCCGTCCTCGTTTTCCTGGCGCTTGGTGTCGTTCCGGCTGAGGCCCGGCAGAGTCCTCCACCGGTCCCCGTCGCCCAGGGCCCCGTGCAGGGGCAGTCCGCCGGACAGGCTCAGGAGCCTGAGCCGGTCGCATGGTGGCAAAAGTGGATTCCCGGAGGCAGCCGGCGCCTGGCACGGGCAGGCATGTCTGGATGGGAGGGCGGTGACGCTGAGAAAGCCGTCAAAAACTTTGGCGGTGCAGCCCAACTGGACCCTGAGAACCCGGAGCGCGTATTTGATCTTGGAACAGCGCTGGCCGCCCAGGGAGCGGCTGAACCGGCGATCGCCTTGTTGACTCGAGCGGAAGAAGGCGGTGTAGCCGGGTCGTCGTACAACGCCGGGACAGCCGCCCTAGGCGGCGAGCAGGCAGAGATGGCCGTCGAGTTCTTGCGCCGGGCTTTGTTGGCCGACGGTGGCAACCCGGAGGTCAAGCGGAACTTCGAGTTGGCTCTCAAGATGCAGCAGGAACAACAGGAGCAAGAGCAGGAGAACCAGGAACAAAACGAGGATCAAGAGGACGATCAAGAGCAAGAAGAGCAAGAGCAGCAGGAAGGGGATGAGGATCAACAGCAGCCGACGCCGACCCCCAACCCTTCGGGCGAACAGGGCCCGCAGCCGACGCCGACCCCTGATCCGAACGGTGGTCTCTTCGACGCATTGGATCGCGCCGAGGCCGAGGCCCGCGAGGCCATGCAGACACCGGCGCCCCAGAGTGGGAATGTGGAGAAGGACTGGTGAACTTGTTCGCCACCCACCCTTGGACCGCCTCGAAGATTCGAGGCGAGGCTTCAGGTCTTAGGGGACAG
>JBDLIO010000602.1:0-2729 GCA_039714865.1 Acidobacteriota bacterium
GATCGGCAGATCTTTCTCGCGAGCTGATCGGAGATCTCCGTGTGCCTATCAAAGCTGTGGGTCCCAATTCATGCTGACCTTCGCTGACCCGTGGCTCTTTGGGCTCCTGTTCCTGCCCCTGATCGTGCGTGTGCTGCCGGCTTTTCGCGAAGAAAAGGAGAGTGTCAAGGCGCCATTTTTCGACGCAGTGGTACGGGAGGCCGAACTGACACCGACCTCCGGCGCGGTCGTGCTGCGGCGGTCGATTGTCCAGTGGCTCGTGTTGGCCCTGTCGTGGGTGCTGGTCGTAACCGCACTCGCTCGGCCGCAATGGGTCGAAGATCCGATTGAGGAGATCGAGAGTGCCCGGGACTTGATGCTCGCCGTCGATCTTTCGGGTTCGATGGAGACGATGGATTTCATCGACGATGACGGCAATCGGGTGGATCGGCTGACGGCGGTCAAGGCGGTTTTGGCGGATTTCGTCGCCCAGCGCGAGACCGACCGAATGGGGCTGATCCTCTTTGGGAACGCAGCGTTTTTGCAGGTTCCCTTTACCCTGGATCATAACGTCTTCCTCGGACTTCTCGATGAGGCGCAGATCGGCATGGCGGGGCCGCAGACGATGTTGGGTGATGCGCTGGGCCTGGCGATCAAGGCCTACGAGGCATCCGAAGCCGAACAGAAGACTCTGATTCTCCTGACCGACGGCAACGATACGGGATCGACCGTGCCCCCGGTGAAAGCCGCCGAAATCGCGGCCCAGCATGAGATTACGATCTATACGATAGGCGTTGGTGATCCTGCCGCGGCCGGCGAGGCCCCATTGGACGAGGCGACGCTTCGGGGCATTTCAAAAACCACAGGGGGTCGGTATTTTTCAGCCGATGACCGCGAGCAGTTGCAGGATGTCTCCCGTGAGTTGGACGAACTCGAGCCGCTGCAGTTCGAGAGCAACACCTTCAGGCCGACGACTGAGCTCTATTTCTGGCCGGTCATCGTGATGTTGGTTTTGATTTTGGGGTATCACGGGTTGATGGGGTTTGGGACGCTGGTGGGCCGAAGAGGGTCAGCATGAGCTGCATGATCCTATTCGTCAGGTCATGGAGCGGGAGCGCGGGCCTCCAGGCCCGCATTGTGTCGCCGGGAATGGGGTCGAAGGATCCCGGAGTCGAAGAGAATCCTCGGTCAGTCAGAGGGTTGGGCTGATGAACTCTTTGACTGCGTTCCACTTCCTTCGTCCCGAAGTGTTTTGGTTGGTGATACCGGTGGTGCTGATCCTCATAGTCCTGCAACGGAGGGGCAGCGTCGAGGCGAAATGGCGTGGGGTGATCGCCCCCCATCTTTTGGAGCACCTGATCGTCAGGCCGCAGAGGCGGTGGCGCCTTCGCCCGATACATCTCCTGGGACTGGCACTGGTGGTGGCCGTCTGTGCGGCAGCCGGTCCGACATGGCGGCAGGAACAGTCGCCGTTGACCCAGGATACGGCGCCGCTGGTCATTGCTCTGGACCTCTCGGACACCATGTTGGTGGAGGATGTGCAACCTTCGAGGCTGGAACGGGCCAAACAGAAGATCATCGACATCCTCGAAACCAGGGCCGGAGCCAAGACCGCACTGGTGGTATATGCCGGCAGTGCCCATCTCGTGTTGCCGTTGACTGATGACCCCGGCGTTCTTGAAACCTATGTGGAGGACCTCGGTCCGTCGATCATGCCCAAGCCGGGTTCTGATCCGGCGGCGGCGTTGGCGGCGGCCGAGGCCATGCTGGCCGACGAAAAGGCTCCCGGAACCATCGTGTTTGTGACATCAGGGGTCGGGGTTGCCTCCGTTCCGGCATTCCGGTCCCACGAGGATGCATTCCGTGACCAGGTGTTGGTCCTGGCCGTGGCAACGACGGCCGGGGGGCCCATTCCCGGCACGAAGAATTTCTCATCGCTTGACCGGGAGGGACTGGAGGCGCTGACCTCGGCAACCGGCGTCAGGGTCGTCGGCGTCACTCCGGATACTGAAGATGTCGAGACGATCAGCCGGCGGATTGCGGCCCACTTGACGGCCGTGCAAAACGACGACAACGAAGGACGTTGGCGGGATGACGGGTGGTTGTTGGTATGGCCCCTCGCGGTGATCACGGTGCTGTGGTTCCGGCGGGGGTGGCTGGTTCAGTGGGAAGAGTGACGAAGACGCAAGGGTCAAAGGGTTGAAGGGTCAAAATGGTCAAAGAGGTCAAAGTGGTCAAAGGGGTCAAAGGGGTCGAATGGGTTGTAGGGCGGATATGATGAACGTCCAACGTCGAACGTCGAACGTCGAACTTCGAATGGCTGGGGCCGTCGTCTGGAGAGATTCGGAGCGCACGGAGGTTTTTGAGGTGGCCGAGTGAGAACCAAATACACGCCTGCCGGCTGGAAAGAAGAAGTGAATGCTGGTCGTCGAATTTTGGTCGCCCATGCCGTGGTGGCGCCGGTAGCCGTGCGGAGTCCGTCATTGGACGTTCGACGTTCAGCCCTCTGCTCCCTTGTCTCTCTTTTGTCGTTCCTCCTTATCGGGTGTTCTCAGCCGAGTGTTGCTGGGCTTTTCCTGACTGCCGATCAACAGGGGCAGCGGGCGTATGAGCTTGGGGAATATGCCGAGGCTTCGCAGCTCTTCGAGGATTCGATGTGGAAGGCGACAGCGTTATATTTTGATCAAGAGTTTGGGGCTGCCCTGGAGCAGTTTGCCCGGGTCGATTCGGCCGAGGCGTGGTTCGGCCGG
>JBDLIO010000603.1:0-2719 GCA_039714865.1 Acidobacteriota bacterium
ACTTTCACCGCAACGACACCGTCACCTTATGGCCTGCCTGGGGAGAAAGTCATAGACGGCACATCCCGTCCTCGGTTTTGGGCGCTCTCGGGTTCATCCGTCGGCGTTGGCTGGTCGGTTGCAGGAGGCTTTCACCCCACTCAGTCGATCTCGCTCAAGCGAACACCCCCCGAAGAAGTATCGACCGTCAGCTGTACGGCACCGGATCCGCCTTCAAACCGCCAACAGTTGCTCTTTTCCTTGGCGCCGGGGAAGTCCGAGCGGATTCCTCCGGAGGAGGTGTCGATCTCGCCGTTGAATTCAGTACCTTGTGGGAAACCGAGGCGCACTTCACCGGACGAGGTGTCGATCCGAACCTCGGCCCCTGGTGGAATTGACTGCCACACGGCCTTCACCGAGCCCGACGAGGTGTCCACGCTTGTCTCACCAAGCAGGTCGTCGAGTTCAACCGATCCCGAGGACGAGTCGACCTTGACCCTGAAGGCGCCTCCCTCGAGATGGACCGAACCGGAGGAACAGTCCACCTGAAACTGATCGAGCGGACGAAGGGCCTTGATATCGGTTCGGCCTGAGGAATTGTCGATCGAGAGCGCGGCCATCGCGGTCTCACCCTTGACACTGCCTGATGAGTTGTCGACGGTGACTTCGGCGTCACCGAAGTCTCCCTGGAGAAGGACCGCACCCGAGGAGTTGTCGACCATAAGATCCATGCCCGGGGGCATTAATACAGTAATTCTCCCCTTGCTTGTGTCCCAACCCCAACTCCAGGTGCTCTTCTCCCGGGTGGAACGGATGACGATGTCGTCACCATTGACCTTGAATCGCGGTTCGTAGTCCGCCAGGAGACGCTCGGCCTTCTTCTTGGAGGCCGAAAACTCCAGATCAACGACGACATCCACGGTTGCCCCCGGCCGAGCCGTGACCTCGACTGAGTGAAACGATGCATCGATTGTCACACTGCCACGTGTCGTGGCAGCGAAAGACCTTTCGGTATGAGAGGTCTCGGTAGCGCTGAATGCCACGACGGGCAGAGCCAGCATCAGTACAAAGCCGGCGGCGAGCAGAATGTGATTGTGTTTTCGCATGATCCTCCCTATGAATCCCATACAGAGGAAGACGCATTCTGTCGAGAAAGGTTCGGCATTGACAAAGGCCACCGCTCTTTCACCCGGGGAGTACCGGTCCTCGATGGCGTCGATTTCACGGGCGGCAAGGGCGAGTCATTTTCCTCCCCCCTCTGCTGATCCTCGCCTGGACCCTTCAGGTCTTCCAGCACGGGCTTGGTTTCGACCAGGCCTTGGCGCCATCTATAGATACATATCTTCCAAAAAACGGAGAATATTGGAGAGATTGACAACGCGTGGCTAACCAGAACTAAGTCCTTCACCTGCATCCATTTACGAAGTCGGTAAAGTCTGATATATTTCACCTTGAGGCAAGAGATTTTCCCTTGCCCCAAGGTCGCAGAGATAAAGAACCCCTTTGCGCTCGGTGGAGGCTGGGTGAATATTGAAGAAAGAAAGCCATCAGGGACTCTTCCGGCAGACGACGTCAACGAGATGATCCTTCGCCTGGCTCACGAGCTTCGCACTCCTTTGGCCACGATCAAGTCGGCAGCGCAACTGATTCGGCGACTTCGGATGTCTCCGGACGAAGCCCTGCCTTACCTTGAAAGCGTCATCAGAGAAGTGTCCCGGATCGACGAGACGATCCGGAGTATGGAAGACTCCGCGACCCTCGTCGCAGGGGCTCCACAGGCATTGGAAGGGGGGGACGCAATCTCCCAGGTCACGAAAGTGTTCCCGGAGGAATAGATGGCACTTTGTCTCATTATCGAAGACGACGCACCTCAACGATCAGTCCTTTCAGCCACGTTGGAGGCTGAAGGCTATCAAGTCGTGGAGGCGGAGAATGGGGCGATCGCTCGGGAACTCTGCTCGAAGCGAGTTCCGGAACTCATCCTCCTCGATCTGGGCCTGCCCGACACTGACGGTCTGAAGCTCATTCCTGACCTCCGAGTTTCCTCCCCCCTGAGCCGCATCGTTGTTTTGACCGGTCGCAACTCCGTCGCCGATGCCGTCACAGCCCTCCGCACCGGCGCCCGACACTACCTTCTCAAGCCCTGGGACCTGGAAGAGCTGCTCCTGGTCGTCGAACGAGAAATTCGAGCGGTGGATTTCGCAGAGGCCCAACAACGGTGTGATGATTCGAATATTGCCTGGGGCAGCCACCCCGGGATGACCCGTCTGAGAACCCAACTCGGAAAGTTGTCCCTCTCGCCGATGACGCCGGTCCTCATTGAAGGCGAGACGGGCAGCGGCAAGGAAGTCATGGCGCGCGAACTCCACCGGATGAGTGCTTCGGACGGACCCTTCGTCGCCATGAACTGCGCTTCGATTCCCAGCGGGCTGATGGAGAGCGAACTCTTCGGCCATGAACGGGGGGCCTTCACCAGTGCTGACCGCAGACGTCGGGGACTGGCCGAACTGGCTCGAAACGGCACCCTCTTCCTTGACGAAATTGGTGAAATGGCACCCGCCCTGCAGGCCAAACTCCTGCGTTTTTTGCAGGATTTTCGGTTCCGCCGGGTCGGCGGCGAGGAAGAGTTGGAAAGCCGATGCCGGATCATTGCCGCCACCCATCGAAATCTGGAGGAAATGGAGAGGTAGGGTCAATTCCGTTTGGACCTTCTCTTCCGCCTGAGTGTCGTCAAATTGAG
>JBDLIO010000604.1:0-2705 GCA_039714865.1 Acidobacteriota bacterium
TGAATCTCGGGGCTCTCGGCCATCTCAGCGGCCAGTCGCTGGTTACCACGGGTCGCCACGTCCATCAGGCCGAGCAGTGTCCCATGAGCCGTTTCGAGCTGGTTTCGGACCTGTTCCTCGTAGCGGGCATTCTGGGTGGCAATCAGGTAGATCGTCGTTCCGCCCAGAACGAGGATTGCCACCAGGCTGACTGCTATTGCCAGCTTGCGGCCTAGGGTGAGACCCTTTCGAGCCTCTTGAGACTGATCGTGAGTTTCAGACGTGGCCATATCGTTCTCCTTTGTGATCCCTGATTTTCTACCGTTCAGCGGTGATGGTGGTTGTCCCCCAACCTGCCGTCACCGTTGTCTCGACTGTTTCCATCATTCGGTTGACGTCGAGGACTGCGATCGCCTGGTCCTCGACGACGACAGTTCTTCGAATTAAACCCTCACCCTCGTCACCTTCCGCCGGAAGCTGAACGAGACCGAGGGTCGCGTCGATCGGAACGACCATGCGCCCCTCTCCTTCTCCGACGATGAAGCCGACCACCTCTTTTTCGGAAGTAGGAGCGGCGTCACCGGCGATCTCGAGGAGTGTATTGATGTGCAGGACCGGAAGGATGTCTCCGTGATGATTGATGACGCCATCAACTACAGATGCAGTGGCAGGAACCCGGGTCTTGGCCGGGACTTCGATGACCTCGGCGACGTCGGCAACCGAGACTGCGAAGAGCTGCGTGTGCCGCCGGAAGAGGAAATGGGTTCCGGCGCCTCCTGCGGGAGAAGCGGCCTCTTCAGCGGTCATAACAGCCGCCGAGCGACCTCAAGAATCTCACTGGCGTCGAAGGGCTTGGTCACATAGGCATCCGCACCCTGCTTCTCACCCCAGAATTTGTCCGACTCTCCACCCTTCGTAGTGCAGAGGATGACCGGGATATTCTTGGTCTCTTCGGCTTTCTTGAGTTTGCGGCAGGTCTTGAAGCCGTCCATGTCGGGCATGATCACGTCGAGCACGATCAATGCTGGATTTTCCTTGGCAGCCACTTCAAGCCCCTGTTTTCCGTCTTCCGCAACCAGGAAGCTATAGCCCAGGGGCTGCAAGGCCTTCTTGATGATCTCCTGTTCGGTTCGTACGTCGTCAACGATGAGAATAGTGGGCATTGAATCCTCCCTTTAGGTGTTGTTGCCGGCCGAATCTCCGGTCTGGAGAGACTGCGTGGCGTCTGATGTTGTGTCTGCGAATAGTTCGGTCAGTTGTTCGGTGAAGAACGGCTTCGGGAGGAACCCGTTGAACCCCACGCGATACAACTGGCGGATCTCGGCGTCATCGAGGTCTTCGCTCATTCCGATGATCCGAAGTGACTGGAACTCCCCGGATTGCCGCAGGAGTTTTACGAGTTTGGTGGTATCGAAGCCATCGAGATGCACCTCGATAAGAATGGTGTCGGGCTGGAAAATCTTGATCAAATATGGCACCCGGTTGAAGCTGTCGCTTTGGCAGCGAATTTCAACGCCGGCGTGCAAATCAGTCAGAATCTCGGTCACCGCCGGACAGAGACCCTCTCCATCCGAATCCACCACCAGAACTCGTCGGATTTGCCGTTCATTGATCTCCCCCCTCCGTTGCTTGAGTCGAACGACTTCGGCCCCGAGAAGGCGGTAGAAAACCTGGCATACTTCAAAGGCAGTTGAGTTTATCTGTTGAACGATATCCCTTACCGTCCTGTCTCCGTCGACAAGATCAAAAATCTTCGACTCCAGAGGCGTCAGAGACAGGCGGGCCGAAAGGCGTGCGGAGTCGCTGCTGCGAATCATCGTGACATCAACAGAGGGAATCACATGTTCAATGACATGCCAGGCATCGGTCCGCCGGAGACGTTCCATTCGCAGCTCGTCGATGTCGAGGTCAAAACCGAGAGAGCACCCCTCCTCCGGACGGTCGTCGGAAGATTCCACCCTGAACCGAAGTTCGGGCTCTTCCATGGCTTCGAGAAGGGCAGTAATGGATATTTCCCGCGCCAGATCACGCGCCGCTTCGGTGTCCAGAAAATCCGCGTCCTCCAAGACGGCAAGAGCCGATTTTTCCCCAACCTTCTGCTGTTCTACGGCGTTGCGAAGGGCCTGCGAAGGAACTTCTGTGAGCCGGCTGATCACCCGGTCCGCTTCAAAAAATGTCCTGTGAGGAATGGAATAGGCCACCCGCCCGCCGTCCGGACTCAGACTGACCGCCAGTCTGTCCGACTCCGACACGCCCATCTCCCGCCGCGCCGCCGCCATCCGGAAGCTCTCGGGAACCGGCCTACCCTCCAGGCGGAGAAGATTCTTGGCCAGTTGGTTCTCGATCTCCGGCAGGTCCTCGAGCTTGCCGGCGATCCAGAGGCTCGCGTTGATCAGCCACACCGTCAGACCGGGCAGCTGCACCTCGAAGTCGTTGAAGATGTCCTGGAACTTCGGGATGACCCAGACCATGATGCCGGACACGATGAGGACCGCGACCGTGATCACGACGACCGGCGCGAGTACGGCCGGAACGGGGTTGGATGCCTCGAGAAGCACGACGGTCTGCTGGGTCTCGTCCACCTCGATGCGGTAGGTGCCCAACTCCAACTCGTCGAAACTGTAGAAGCCCAGGCCGTCCGTCGTATCGGTCCCGATGAACGTCTGGGGGACCGTGTCGGTCCTGAACAGCTTGACGTCGAGGCCGGCGATCGGCGCTTCCGTGGC
>JBDLIO010000605.1:0-2702 GCA_039714865.1 Acidobacteriota bacterium
TCGCTTCGAACTCGGCTTCGGAGTGGTAGATCCAGCGGCTCATGAGGTTTTGGCCCGTGATCCGTGGGGCTTGCGAGGCCGCAGCACCAGGGCCTCCCTCACCACCCTCAGCCGCCGCTGCTCGTCTTCCGGCACCTCGAGATCGGCGAAAATCTTCCGGAGGGAGGCCGTCGGGCCGTCGTCTTCTCGGATGTTGACCTCCAACCGGATGGAACCGTCCGAGGCCTTCTCCCATTGGGAAATACCGGCCTGGAGTTTCTCGTCCAGTGCGGAGGTGTCGACAGGCCAATTTCGGTGGGGCGAGGGGGCGATCGAATATCTGGCCCTGGAAAGGAGCTTGCCCATCGACGGTGCGCCGGCAATCAGTTCGTCGATTCGCTGGATCTGCAGACCCTCGGGCAGGATGCTGTTGATCTTGGAGATGTGGGCCTTTCGGATGGGCGCCGTGAAGTCAATGTCAAAAACCTCTGCCAGGGCTTCGTGGCCCAGGCTGAGAGCGGGCCCCATTGAGACCTTGATGTGAGGATTGAACCCTTCGGTGTAGCGGACCGGAACGGCGGCCCCTCGAAGAGCCCTTTCGATGGCATCCATCGTCTGGCGGTGAGAGAGAAAGCGGGAGGCGCCGGTCTTGGCGAAGGTGAAGCGGACTTTGCGATGGACTGGGCTCTGACTTTTCATCTGACGGGCCTGGGGCACCTTCGGGAGGGGCCTGGCCGAGTAGGCGGCCTGGCTCGCCGGAGCGTCCTCGGAGACGCCGAGGGTCGGCAGGGCCAGCTTGATGTCCTCCCCGTCGCCGGGAATGCCGCATTGCACGCAGTCCCCCCATTTGCAGTCTGCGGTCGCCCTCTCTCTGAGGGCCCGCCGCCACTCGGCCTTCAAAAAGCCCTTGCGAACGCCGGGATCGATGATGTCCCATGGGAGGGGCTCCGAAAGCTGTCTTTCCCGTAACTCGTGATTGAGGTCGATGCCGTGATCGGCCATCGCTTCGCCCCATGCCTCCGGCCTCGCCAGTTCGCCCCAACCGTCGAACAGGGCGCCCAGTTCCCAGGCACGGTGGATCACCGCACCCAGGCGGCGGCTGCCCCGGGCCAGCATCGCCTCATGGGCCGCTTCTTCGGGCGAATTCCAGCTCAGTTTGGCGCCGCGGATCGTCCTGAAGCCGTCCTTGAGTCGGTAAATTCTGCGCATCAATTCCGGAGGATCGACAAAAGGCTGCCACTGAAAGGGGGTGCACGGCTTGGGTACGAAGCAGCCGACGGAGACCTTGACCTGAACGGATCGGCCTCGAGCTCTTCGGCCCCTCTCCACCAACTCGGCAGCCAGCGTGACGAGTTCGTCCAGATCCTCGTCGGTCTCGGTAGGCAATCCGATCATGGCGTACACCTTGATCAGGTTCCAGCCTTTGGAAAATGCGGCCTCCGCTGCCTGAAGCATGTCTTCGTTGGTGAAGGTCTTGTTGATGACCCGTCGAAGACGATCGGATCCGGTCTCCGGGGCGAAGGTGAAGCCGGATTTCCGGACCCTCGAGACGGCGTCGGCCAGGCCGACGGAGAAGGCATCCGCCCGCAGGCTGGGCAGGGCGACCGAGACACGTTTGTCGGCCAGGCGTTCGGCCAGGTCGGTGACCAGCGGTTCGACCTGGGAATAGTCCGCGGACGACAGGGACAGCAGCCCGACCTCTTCGAACCCTGTCTCGGCGACCTGACGTTCGATGCGGTCGGCCACTGTGGAGGGGTCGTGCTCACGGACCGGCCGATACCAGTAGCCCGCCTGGCAGAAGCGGCAGCTCTGGGTGCAGCCGCGCATGATCTCCAGCCCGATACGGTCCTGGACGACCTCGGCGAAGGGCACGATTGTCGTCTCCGGCAAGTCCGCGGGGTCCAGTTCGTCGACCCACACCCGCTTGACGGGAAATGGGGCTTCAGGTGACAGAGTGTCCCAGCGGGCGTCTTCGGGCGATGCTCCCTCGGTCCAGCTGTAGAGTGACGGAACGTAGACGCCGGGCAGGGCTGCGAGACTAAGGAGTATCTCGGCTCGCGGCCGACCTTCGGCCTTGGCATCGCGGATCAGGTCGAGAATCGGGTCGAGGCCAGCCTCTCCGTCACCGATCAGGAGGGCGTCAAAAAAGTCCGCGACCGGTTCCGGATTGGCCGTGCACGGCCCCCCCCCGAGGATGATCGGGTCGCCGTCGCTTCTGTCCACAGCCCATTGTGGGATGCCGGCCAGGTCCAGCAGGTGGGGGATGTTGATGTAGTTGAGTTCCGTCTGGAGGGTGATGCCGACGATGTCGAAATCACCGAGGGGCCGGTAGGACTCCAGGCTGTAGAGCGGGATCCCGGCGCCTCGCATTGCTTCGGCCATGTCCGGCCAGGGGGCGAAACACCGTTCCGCCAGGGTGTCCGGCCGGCGGTTGGCGATGTGATAGAGAATGCGGGTGCCCTGGTGGGACATGCCGATCTCGTAGGCATCCGGGAAGGCCAACGCCAGACGTACCGGTGTTTCGTCCCAGTCTTTTCGAGTGAGATTGCGCTCGAGGCCCAGATAGCGGGTTGGTTTCTGGACACCGGGGAGAATGTCATCAAGCGCAGCCCTGATGGCCTGCGGGTTATTCAATGTCGTCATGGGCACCTCCGCCCGGCTGGGATTGTATAGGAGCTATCAGCTGTCAGCTATCAGCTATCAGCTATCAGCTGTCAGCTATC
>JBDLIO010000606.1:0-2694 GCA_039714865.1 Acidobacteriota bacterium
TCGCCACCTTCGTCATGGTTTTGGGCGCCCACGATCATCACGTCGCCGCTGATCGCCACGGAGATGCCGAAGAGATCATCCGCGACACCGTCCACGGCGGTCAGCTTGGTCTCGTAGGCCCAATTGGCGCCATCGTAGTGGTAGACATAGGCTGCGCCGGCGTCGGCGCCCAGGGTATCGTCCTGCGCAGCACCGATCACCGCCACGTTCCCGTCAACGGCAACCGAATCGCCGAAAAAGAGGTCCCCTGTGACACCGTCGAAGGCGACGATCTTCCCAGTTTCTACCGGATCACACTGCCCCAGGACCGGCGCGCTGGGCAGGGCCGCGAGGCACAGGGTCATTACAATCAAGACGCCGGCCGGCGATCGAGAACTGCGACATCGTTTCAAAACCATCGTAATCCTCCTCAGGCGCCGACATTCCCCGGGGGTAAATTTCAAGGCGCCAGGAAATTCTTGACCAGGCCGAGAATTTCCTGGGCAGCGTCTTCCAACACGTAGTGTCCGGCCTGGGGGAAGGAGTGCACCTCGGCATGAGGCCAGATGCGCTCGAACTCCCGGCGGAAATGATGATCGAAAACGAAGTCCTTCTCGCCCCAGCAGATGAGAATCGGATGATCCGAAAAGGCTTCGAGACCGGCCGCCGTATCGGTGATGGTCTGATAACCGGGGTCAGACGGCTTGAGCGGGATGTCCTGAACGAAGCGTGCGGTCGCAATCCGGTCGGCCCAGGAGTCGTAGGGCGCGCAGTAGGCGTCTTTGACAGCCTTCGGGAGCTTCTTGGTCGTGACCGCAGCGGAGGTCGCACCTCTGGCAAAGAGGTTGAAGCCCCGCACGAGGAACACACCCAACGGCGTATCCCGAACCAGCCGCAACTGCCACGGAACCGCCTTGCCCTGGGGCAGGTGGAAGGCCGCGGTATTGAGGACCACCAGACGGCGGATCATTTCAGGGTGCTGCGCGGCCCAGCCCAGTCCGATCAGGCCGCCCCAGTCGTGGACCACCAGGTCGACAGGGCCGGTCTCCAGCGAGCCCATAAGCCGCCCGAGATCCTCGATCCGCCGATCGAGCCTGTAGGGATAGACATCGTCGCCCGGTTTGTCCGACAGCCCACATCCGATGTGATCCGGCACGAGGCACCGGTGATCCCGGCGCAGGCCCAACACCAGGTTCCGGTAATAAAAGGACCAGGTCGGGTTGCCGTGCACCATCAGCACCGGACGGCCTTCGCCCTCGTCGAGGTAGTGCATCCGGATACCGTCGAGGTCCAGGTACTTTCCTTCAAAGGGATAGAGGTCGTGGGAAATAGGCCGCATTGCTTCTACCAGGCAATCTCGGCCATCGTGCAGTTGAGACCCGAACCGATGCCCATCAGGGCCACTCGTTGGCCGGATTCCAGCTTGCAGGCCTCGTCAAGTTTAGAAAGCACGATCGGCACGCCGGCCGGTCCGATGTTCCCGAAGTCGGGGTAGACCCTGAAAATCTTGTTGAGGTCCAGCCCCAGGAGACCGGCCAATCCTTCGGTGTGGGCCTTGCTGACCTGGTGAAGGACGAAGTGGTCGAAATCCTCGGGTGCCCAACCAAACAGCCCGGCTCCTTCTCTCCAGGTTCCGGTCGCCAGTTCCATGCCGCCGATCATCAGACCCCTGGTGTCGGTCTCCATGTGGTCGATATTGCCCCGGCACAGACGGCTGTGTTGGGTGGCGGCCCGGTTGATGCCTCCAAGGAATCGGTGCCCGTTGCCGTTTTGGTCGGAACGTCCCAGGACCATCGCCGCGGCGCCGGATCCCAGGGTCAGGCTGGCAAAATTCGAACGGAAGGTGATCTGGTCTGTTGTGGGGTCCAGCAATCTTTCGATGGTTTTCATCGTGATCAGCTCGCTGGTCTCCGCATCGACGACGATGCCGTAGTCGATCTGCCCGCGCTCGATCATGTTGCCGACCATGTCCATGCCGTTGACGAATCCCAGGCAGGCGTTGCCGATATCGAAGTTCATGCAGGTCGACGGCAGGCTGAGATTCCCGTGAACCAGACAGGCGGTCGAGGGCTCAAGGTAGTCACGGCACACCGAGGTGTTGACGAGGATGCCGAGAGAGTTCTTGTCAATGCCCGCCTTCTCGATCGCCAGACGACCGGCCTCAGTGGCCGGCTCGGTGGGGGGAACGTCGGTATCCCAGAAACGGCGTTCCATAATGCCCGACAGATCCCGCAACAGATCGGGCCGCATTCCGTGCCGCTCCAGGGTCGGCGCCAGCCGTCGTTCGATCTCCTCACTGGTCATCACGTGCGGCGCATCGACGTGCGTCACACTGAGAATCGAGACATTTTCAAATCGCATACTGTTCCCCGCCGGGACGCCGACGACGCCCCTCTTGGATTCGACGCCCCTCAAGGCATTCGGCCGAGAGACTAACACCGTCGTCCTGAGACTGAAAGTCACTCTGCGGCGAAAGAAGAAGACATGACACTTCCAGCCTTGCGTCACACCTTTGTCACAAAGTGTCACAGGGCGGCGTCATCGACCTCTCCCTGACCTGGGATAACACCAACGACCTGATTCTCTACCTCTACAACCCCTCTGGCACCGAAGTCGCAAAGGGCATCAGCAGGGCACCACCACCCCCTTTTATGCCTCTTTGTGCTTTTTTGTGGCTATTTCCCCTCGTGGTGGCATTGCCCTTCAGTACTGCCA
>JBDLIO010000607.1:0-2693 GCA_039714865.1 Acidobacteriota bacterium
TATCTTACCGTCCCTGCCCACGAGCAGAGGCGGATTGTGTCCGGCGTTGACGTATTCCAGCTCACCGGCGGTGGGCTCGAATCGAGTCAGGAAGAAGGTCACGGTCCGTGTGCTCTCGATCTGAGCATGGAGGTAGTCACCGAGCCGCGTGGTGATTTCGGTCAGGGCGAGACCGGCTTCGATGTAAGCCTGGACCCGCGAGTGGAAGCTGGACATCAGGAGCGCGGCCGAGCGCCTGCTCAAGGCGATGCATGCTTCCCTGGCGAGCGACTGACGGCGGAGGCTGGGCCCGTGCTTGACGGAATTCTCTCTTCTGAGCAGGTCGCGGTTCTCAAAGAGGAACGGGCCGTGTTGGCCGCCATCGCCGCAGAGTTGGCCGTCCAGGAAGTTTCGGACGACGATCGTGCTGCTCTCGGGGCTTCGGTGGAACAGTTGGACGATCTCTTCCTCGTCGTCGTGGTCGGTGAATTCAACGCCGGGAAATCCTCACTCCTGAATGCCCTGGTCGGAGAAGCGGTCCTGGCGGAAGGCGTCACGCCTACAACTTCACAGATTCATGTCATTCGATGGGGCGAGACGGTCTCCAGGATTGAGCAGGCCGACGGTGTGGAAGAGGTTTACCTGCCTCTGCCGTTGCTTCGGGAAATCACCCTGGTCGACACCCCTGGCACCAATGCCCTCGAGCGCCGGCACGAAGCCTTGACCCAGGAGTATGTGCCCCGATCGGATCTCGTGCTCTTCGTGACCTCGTCCGACCGCCCGGTGTCCGAAAGCGAGCGGCTGTTTCTCCAGGGGGTCAGGGAGTGGGGCAAGAAGGTCGTCGTGGTCGTCAACAAGATAGACATCCTGCAGGATGACGCTGGCGTCGAAGAGGTTCTCGCCTACGTCAGGGAGCATGGGGAAGCAATCCTCGGGGTGGCGCCCCAGGTCTTTGGGGTGTCGGCATTCCAGGCGCTCAAGGCCCGGGTTGAAGGTGATGGTGAAACGCAGGATGCAGGGGGCCTTCAAGCCCTCGAGCTTTACCTTCGGCAGGTCCTTGACCAGAGTGAGCGGGTCCGCCTCAAATTGGAGAATCCCGTTGGTGTCGCAGAGCGAGTCATGACCCGGGCCGAATCGGCGGTCGCGGCAAGGCTGGACCTGATCGCCGACGACATCACGACCCTGGGCGACATCGAAGGGCAACTGGGCGTATACGAGAACGACGTGAAGCGCGAGTTCGAACTTCGACTGGCCGATATCGACACGGTGCTGCACGGCCTGGAATTGCGGGGGATCGACTTCTTTGATGAACGTCTTCGCCTGAACCGCTTGCCGTCACTGTTCGACAAGGAAATGCTCCAAAGCGAGTTTGAGAAGACTGTCGTTGATGAGGCGCCTGCCGATATCGAACAGAAGGTCGAGGCCCTGATCGACTGGTTGGTCGCATCGGATCTCAATCAATGGCAGGCTGTGGTCGCTCATGTCAACCGTCGCCAATCGGTCCATGCCGACAGGGTCGTGGGCGAGGTCGGCACACGGTTTGACTACGACCGCGCAGCCCTGTTGGAAACCCTCGGCCGGGCCTCGAAGGAAAGCCTGGAAAGTTACGATCGCGCCCTGGAGGCCAGAGAGATGGCCGAGAGCGTTCAAAAGGCGGTCACCGGCACGGCCCTTGCCGAAGCCGGCGCGCTGGGACTCGGGGCGACGGTCGCAATGATGGCCTCATCGACCGCGGTAGATGTCACGGGGTTGGCGGCCGCCGGGTTGTTGGCCGTCGTTGGGCTATTTATTCTGCCGGTCCGCCGGCGAAAGGCCAAGGCCGATCTCCGGGAAAAGATCGGAGCCCTGCGCTCGAAGATCATGAGTGGTCTCACTCGGCAGTTCGATGCGGAGGCCACCAAGAGCCTGAGACGAATCCACGAAACCATTGCACCCTACGATCGATTCGTGCGGGCCGAGAAAGGCCAGCTGGAGGGACAGAAAGCACGGCTGTCCGAGTTGGGTGATCGCTTGGGAGAGCTCAAGGAGAGAATCGTCGCGGTGACGGAAGGCTAGGAAGCTGGGAAGCTGGGAGGCAGGAAACTCGAAACTGGAAACTGGACTCTTGTTTGGGCGATCTCGCTAGGAACCCAACACACCGGCCCATTCTTCGTTTTTTGCCTTTTCGTGCCTTCGTGGTTCAATTGTCTTCTTACCTCTTCAACTCTGGGATCTCTGGAACCGTTTGACCGAGGTGGCTTCACGGGGCTTGACCAGGCCGCGTCGGATCAGGTTGTGAATGATCACACGGTTGTTGAGGTCGGAGCCCGGTAGCTGCCTGAGTACCTCCTTGACCGTATAGATCCCGGTGATCCTGGACAGGACGAAACCCTCGGCGGGATCACAGTCCAGATTGACCAGGTCATTCAACTCGATCCCCAGTTCGAGAATGTCCGATTCCTCGATCGCCTCGTCGTTCAGTGCATGATCGATTCGACTGAACATCTCCGAGGCCCAGGTCTGGACGGCTTGGTCGGGCTCATATTTTTCCAGCGCCTCGTTGACCAACTTGAGAGAGTCGAGGAAACGGCCTCGTCCCAGCCGCGCCATGACGTTGCGTTCGGTCGCTGTCCAGGGCGCCGCGATCTGGTCGGACAACGTTGCGGTTTTCCCGGACGAATGGACCTGCATCAGGCCTGATTGCACGCAGCGGTGGACCAGTTTGAGCACGTCGA
>JBDLIO010000608.1:0-2690 GCA_039714865.1 Acidobacteriota bacterium
CAAAAAACCTTTGAGCTTCCAGGCGGCACGGCTGACATAGAGATCAGTCTGCTCGATCGCAACGCGCTCATCTGCCACGTTGCAAGAAGGCTTCGTCACCACCTTGCCGCCGACACTCACTTTACCGGCATTTATAAGTTCCTGTGCCTTGTTACGGCTGAAAATTCCGTGATGCTCCACAAGGTACTGATCAAGACGCACTACAGCATTCCCCGCATTGCTTCTTCGGTGATCGTTTCGACACCCAGTGAAACAGCCTTCTCATATTTGCTGCCTGCGTCCTCACCGTACACCACGTCATTCAGCTCTTCTACCCGCCCCCACAACGCCCCCATCTGGCCCAGGTCTACGTACGTTCCATGATGCGTTCGGCGATGAGCCGGGCCCGGGCGGTCATGACCGTCTCCCGAACGACCCGCAGAGACCTGGTCCAACTCTTCGGCATCGAACGCACTCGAATCTCGGTCGTGCCCAACGGCGTGGACGAGGAACTCGCCCATCGGCCCAGCCAGGATGAGATCGACGAGTTGAAGGCGCGCTATGAGCTCAAATCGCCGATCTGTCTCGTCATCGCCAACGACAAGCCCCACAAGAACCTGGACACTGTTCTGAGGGCGTACCATCTTGGTGTCAGGACGCACGGGCTCCCGGGACAGCTGGTTTTTGCCGGGGGAGTCAAGCCGGATGGCCGTCTGGCGAGAAAGGCTGTGGGGCTGGGCATCGGTGATCGCGTCCGTTTTGTGGGGCGGGTCAGCACCGCTGATTTGGCCAGGCTCTACCACCTTTCGGCGGTGCTGCTTCATGTCGCCCTGTATGAAGGGTTTGGCCTCCCGATCCTCGAGGCCATGAAGACGGGTCTGCCGGTTATCACTTCAAACGTCGGGGCGATGCAGGAACTCGGGGAGGGCGTGGCGCGTTTGGTCAATCCGTTGGACGTGCAAGAGGTCGCTGGTGCGATCGAACGGGTATTGATCGACGATCCGCTTCGGAGACGAATGATCGAGTCCGGCAAGGTCCGTGCCGGAAAAATGAGCTGGGAGAAGACGGTTGACGGTACTATGGCCGTGTACCGGAAAGCCTTGGCTTCGGCGGCCCCCGCAGGGTCGGCGGCCGGGATGAGTGCAGGGGGGTCGTGATGAGGGTTGCGCTGGTTCACGACTGGCTGACGGGAATGCGTGGCGGCGAGTGGGTGCTCGCCGAAATTGCCGCGCTCTTTCCAGACGCGCCGATCTACACCCTGGTTCACCGAAAGGGATCGACGATACCCGATCTGGAGCGCCGGGAAATCAAGACCTCGTGGTTGCAGTCGGTGTCAATGGGCGGCAAGAAATGGCGCCACCTTTTACCGTTCATGCCTTCAGCGATCGAGAGCTTCACGTTTCCCGATACCGATCTTGTGATTTCGACCTCGCATTGTGTCGCCAAAGGGGTGATCCCGCCCCCCGGCGCCTTCCATCTCAGTTATATCCACACGCCTGTCCGGTACGCGTGGGACCAGCGTGGCATCTACCTTGAACGGATTCCCCGTCTCGTGCTGCCGGTGGTGCAAGGGGTTTTGGCCAACCTCAGGCAGTGGGACATGGTGTCGTCGGCCAGAGTCGACCGTCTGGTGGCAAACTCCCGCCTGGTTCGCTGGCGGATCCAACACTACTGGCACCGTGACGCCGAGGTCATTCCTCCCCCGGTCGATACGGAGTTTTTCACCCCTGGCGGGGAAAAGAGCGATCGCCTGCTGACGGTTGGGGCCTTGGTTCCGTACAAGAGGGTGGAGGTCGCGATCGAAGTGGCTCGAAAACTGGGAAAGAAGATCGACATTATCGGAACCGGTCCCCTGCAACGTCGGTTGGAGCGGCTGGCCGGTCCCGACGTTCGGTTCCTCGGACGAGTCACGCGCGAACAACTTCGAGATGCCTACCGGTCGGCAGCCGCAGTGCTGGTGCCGAACGTTGAAGATTTCGGGATGGTCACGGTCGAAGCATTGGCCTGTGGTACGCCGGTCGCAGGACTCGAGGCCAGCGGGACGGCTGATACGGTTCGGGTAGGCATCGAAGGCGAGTTGGCGGATCGCCCAACGGTCGAGGCCCTGGCCGCGGCGACCGACCGGGTGCTCGGCCGAGAGTGGGGCGCCGATCGGCTGAACCGGCGGGCGCAGGTCTTTTCCAGGGAGCAGTTCCTGTTGCGTTTTCGCTTCTTGATGGACCGTTTGGGATTCACTTTGGCGGGACCATGATAGAGCGACGTCGTCAGATCCAGGTGACCCTTCACCTGATAGGGGACATTGCTGCCACCGTACTGACCGTGCCGGTGGCCTACTGGTTGCGTTTCCATCTGGAGATCGTGGCAATCACCAAGGGCGTGCCCGACTGGGAGCACTACCTGATCCTCGTGCCCATGGCGCTGGTCATCTGGCCGGCGGTCTTCTATTTCCAGGGGCTCTATCAGCGACGGCGAATTCGATCCCGAACCGACGAGTTGATTCGGCTGGTCACAGCGGTTTTGTTTGCAACGGCGCTGTTGATTGCCGGCGCCAGTTTCTACCGCCCGACGGAGTTCACCTACTCCCGGATCTTCCTGGTGTTCTTCGGCCTGCCGATCAGCCTGCTGTTCGCTTACAGCTTCTTCCGGACGGAGAACTTCCAGTTCGTCGCCGACTTCAACTTTGACAACTACGTCACGGTTCTCGAGAGCAG
>JBDLIO010000609.1:0-2683 GCA_039714865.1 Acidobacteriota bacterium
GAAAATGCTCAGCCGGGCATCGGGGCGCCAACCTTGACCGAGACGTCGATTGTTCTCTCAGCCCGTCTCGACGTCGATGCCCGGACTCTGATGGCCCGCTTTCTCGATGAGTCCGGGATTACCGTCGTGCCCTTTGGGGAGGCCCATTACGCCGCAGCCGTCGAGGCATGGCTCCGTTTCGGGAAGGGCCGTCATCCGGCGCAGCTCAATTTCGGCGATTGTATGAGCTACGCGATTGCGAAGGTCGCAGACCAGCCCCTGTTGTGCATCGGTGATGATTTTGTCAAGACCGATCTCGAACCCGTGAATATTGACATACTTTAGTGAGTCAAGTGTCTTTCAGACATGAAAGCCGTCCGCACCGCTCGTTTGCATCAGGACGTGTTGGAGCTGTCGAACCTCCGGATCTGGGCGCCCACGGTGGAATACATGCTCGCGATGAGATGCGTGTCGGCTCGGTTCGACTCGCACGACCGGTGCTATCCGGCCCGGATGCCTTTCCCTTTTCACCCCCGTTCGAAAATCAGGGAAGAGCGCCGGGCAGGAGGTCGTCGACGAGCGGGTCGGCGGGCACGATGGCTGGGCTCATCGTGCGGTGTGGTACGACCCAGGGATCCTTGGCCTCAAGGGCTTCAGCCGCGCGCCGCAGGGCGAGTTGCTGTTCACCGCGGGAAAGGTGCAGCCAGGAGAGAAACATCGGTGAAACGTAGCCCGACTCCGCCCGCTTGCACAGACGGCCGAACAGCTCATCCGCCGTGTTTGAATCACCCAAGCGGTAGCAGATGAGCGCCAGGTTGCAGAGGGTGAGAGAGGAGGCGCCGGAGAGCTTGAGCGCCCTCTCCGCCGGCTCTCTCCCCTCATCGAAGCGCCCTCCGATTGCGAGCCCGTGGCTCAACCAGTACTGTGCCATCCAGAGGTGTGGTGTCATTGTGACCTGCCTCCGGATCACCGCCAGTCCCTCGTCGCGGTGACCGGAGATCAGAAGGGCCGCGCCTGCCCAAACGGTGTTGGTCGGTGAGAGCGGATCCAGCACCAGCGCTGTGCGGGCTCGCTCCGCGCCTTCCGCTTGCTGCCCGCCCATGACCAGGACCAGCGCCAGCGATATTTGAGCGTAGGCATCATTCGGGGCGAGATCGACGGCGCGGCGCATGCTCCGCTCTCCGGCTATCCGATCACGCTCGAAAAACGATTTGATTTGACCAATAACGCAGTGGGCAAGGGCCAGGTCCGGGTCGAGGGTGAGCGCCTTCTCGACCAGAGGACGGGCAGCAGCGAGCGCGTTTGCCGGGGGTTGATCCGACCACCAGGTTACCGATGTGTAGGAGTCGGCGAGCCGCATGTAGGCCGGCGCGAAATTCGGGTCGAGGTCGATCGCATTCCGATAGAGTTCCTGGCAGCGCACGAAACCCTCGGGGGACATCTTGTTCCACTCGAAGAGGCCCTCAAGAAAGGCGTTGTGCGCCTTGAGGTTGTCGGTGTGGCGCTTAAAAACCGCTGCCCGTTCCCCTCCCAGGAGTCTCACCTCGAGCCTCTCGACGATAGCCACGGCGATCTCGTCCTGGATTTCGAAGACGTCCTCCAGGCGCCGGTCGAACCTCTCGGACCACTGGTGT
The DNA here is from genome assembly GCA_039714865.1 of Acidobacteriota bacterium. Taxonomy (GTDB): domain Bacteria; phylum Acidobacteriota; class Thermoanaerobaculia; order Thermoanaerobaculales; family Sulfomarinibacteraceae; genus DAOWGJ01. The sequence goes on from JBDLIO010000609.1 coordinate 1,614, forward strand.
GAGCCGTCTCGCACATCGATGAGCTGGGCGGTGATGCGCAGCCGGTCGCCGGCCTTGCGAACGCTGCCCTCCAGAAGGCTCTGAACGCCGAGGGCATTGCCGATCTGGCGGATGTCCTGCGATTTGCCCTTGAACGCAAAGGATGAGGTCCGGGCGACCACTCGGAGGCCGTCGACGTGGGCTAGGGCATTGATGATCTCCTCGGCCATGCCGTCGCAGAAGTACTCTTGCTCGGGATCGGCGCTGAGGTTGCCGAATGGCAGGACGGCAATGGACGGCCTGGCCTGCCCATCGGCTGTCTGCCGATTTTTTGCGCCGCGGGCGGGAAAGTCGGCCCAGGCGACCTGTTGCAGGGCGAATGAGAGGTCCTGGGCCGATTGGAAACGTGCCTCAGGACTCTTCTCGAGGCAACGATGGATACTCCTTTCGACCTCGGCAGGGAGGCCGGTGCCTGTTGACGACAGCCTTTCCGGCTCCTCTTTGAGGACGGCCGCCGATGTTTCAGCAATGCTCTTGCGCACGAACGCGGCTTGACCCGTCAACATCTCGTAGAGCACGCACCCAAGGGCGAAGATGTCCGATCTTGCATCAACAGGTTCACCTCTGAGCTGCTCCGGTGACATGTAGCCCATGGTTCCCAAAATGCTGCCGGGAATGGTGCCCGCCGGTGTGAGAATAGCGGTCTCGGCATCCTCCTCCACCGGCTCCTTCACCTGGGCGAGCCCGAAGTCGAGGATCTTTGCCCGGCCATCAGACGTGACGAATACGTTGTCGGGTTTCAGGTCGCGGTGAACGATGCCCTTTCCATGCGCGGCCGCGAGGCCACGTGCGATGGCCGCGCCCATCTCCACCGCCTTCTGCCACGGCATGCCGGCAGGCGGGATCGACTGTCTGAGGCTCTGGCCATCCAGCAGCTCAGTAACGGCGTAGGTAATGCCCTCCTCGGCACCAAAATCATGGATAGCAAGGATGTTCGGGTGGTCGAGCTTTGCCACCGCCTTCGCTTCACGCTCGAACCGAGACAAGCGACCGGTGTCCTGCGCGACATCTTGATGCAAAACCTTGACCGC
>JBDLIO010000610.1:0-2677 GCA_039714865.1 Acidobacteriota bacterium
CAGGCCCAACTTGAAGGCGCCGAAAACCGCATCGCGGTCGAACGAATGCGCTACAACGAGATTGCACGGAGCTTCAACACCAAGCGGCGGCGATTCCCGACTTCGGTCATCGCCGGCTGGTTCGGGTTTGATGAGCCCAAACCCTACTTCGAGAGCGACGAGGGCGCCGAGCAGGCGCCGGTCGTCGACTTTTCCTGATGATGAAACCGGACACCTTTTTTACCTCCGAGGATTTGAACGCAATCAAATCGGCGACCGGCGAAGCCGAGGGGCGCACCTCAGGGGAGATTGTCCCGGTCGTAGTCGGCGCATGCGACGACTACGACGAGGCAGCGTGGAAGGCAGGCGCCTTCGGAGCACTTTCAGCTGCATTTCTGGCCGGCATCATTCACGCAATCGGCGGGTTCTGGATGGGATTGGGCTGGCTTTGGATCACCGGTCCGACCGCCGCCGGTGCGGCGATCGGGGTCCTCCTGGTCTGGTTGAGTCCGGCTCTTCGCCGGAAGCTCATAACCCCGGAGACCCTGCAACTCCGGGTTTATCGTCGAGCACGGCAGGCCTTTCTCGACGAGGAGGTCTTCGCCACCAGGGACCGTACCGGCATTCTGCTCTTCCTGGCCCTCTTCGAGCACCAGGTCGTCGTCATCGGGGATGAGGCGATCAACCGAGCCGTCGAGCAGCAGGCATGGCAAGACATCGTCGATCGTCTGATCAAAGGAATACGCACTCGACAGCCAGGCCCGGCACTGGTCGAGGCAATCGGAGAATGCGGCCGATTGCTCGAAAAACACGGCGTCGAGATCAGACCTGACGACATCGACGAGTTGGCCGATGGCCTGCGAATGGAAGACCGATGATGGGCCATATCACCGCCCGCAAAATCAATGACCCAACCATGGAGTTGACCAACGCACTTGACGACCGACAGAACGTCCAACGTTCAACGTTCAACGTCCAACACCGAACGACGCTACTCCCTGGCTTCCCAATCTGGTCGACCTCTCCAAGAAATTTCCTTGAACGCTTAACGAACGCCAAATCAACGAAAAATGCGTCAAGAACCGACTTTCAACATGGAGAACCGTGTATTGGTCCCACCGAGACCGCTAGGATCCAACGTTGCATCACTTCAAAGTTGAACGTTGAACGTTGGACGTTGAGCGTTCAATCCTTTCGTACCTCGAATTTCTGTCCGACGATGCTCTGTTTTGCGTTGCTTCTCACTATCCTGCCCTTGGTCTCCGTGGCCAAGGAGGTGCCTTTCCTCGGGGGCCGTGTCAACGATTTGGCGGGGATGATCGACGACGGACCACAGGCACAGCTGGAGACCGCGCTCGAACAGTTGGAAACGGACACCGGCGCCCAGCTGGTTGTCCTGACAGTGCCGAGCCTCGAAGGTGCGGTGCTGGAGGACTACGCCCTCGAGGTCGCCTCGACGTGGCAACTGGGTCGAAAAGAAACCGACGACGGGGTCCTCGTTCTGGTTGCCAAAGAGGAACGCAGGATCCGCATCGAAGTCGGCTACGGACTTGAAGGCGCCATCCCCGACGTCACGGCCAAGAGAATCATCGATGGCATCATGACGCCGCGATTTCGGGAAGGCGATTTTTCGGGTGGCATCACCGAAGCGACCGAAGCTCTGGCCGCTTTGGTTCGCGGCGAAGCGGTTGAACTGCCCGAACCGGAGAGTTACCAGAACTTCTCCGACGCCCCGCTCTCGTCACAACTGATGGCCCTCTCAATCTTCGGCATCGTCATCGGCGTCTTTTCGTTCACGGCCCTTTTCGGCCAGGGCGGCCAAAGTTGGTTCCTCTACTTTTTTCTCATGCCGTTTTACGCCGCTTTTCCGACTGCCTTCTTCGGAAAAGCCGGTCTCATCCTCCTGGCTGCCTGGATCGTCGGGTTCCCCATCTTGCGGATCCTGACCTGGCACAGCCCCTGGGGGCGTTCCTTCAAGACGCGTCACCCCGGGTTGTTTCGCGTGGGCTCGTCGGGAGGCGGTTGGTCGAGCGGAGGAGGATTCTCCGGCGGTGGAGGTTCCTTCGGAGGAGGCGGCGCGTCAGGCGGCTGGTAGGGACATCGCGCATCGCCCGAAGGGCGATCATGGCGAAGCCATGGTGGTCGCGAAGCGACCCTCGTGGGCTAGGAGCCGACGCCAAACCCCCGGAGCGCCCGATCCTTCAAACCGGCGCGTGCCGTACACGGCTTCTTCCCCCCGGCTTTCTTCGGGCAGAGCAGTCGTTGCGGGAAAAGCCGTGTGGGGCAACGCTCGGCGAGCGCACCGGCAGACGAGTCCCGGCCGACGCCGTAGGCCGCCGAGGTCATTTCCCTCAAGGGCGATGTCTTTCCGTTCCCTGCCCTGCTGCCCTTGAGGGAAATGCACCGAGCGGGGACGCGCCCCGCGCGACCCCGAAGGCCGGGGTTGGTTTTGTCGATCCGGACAGCCAGGTTTCCCTAAATCACTAATTTCATGTCCCTGTCACTTTTTCAACGAATACCCCGCCCATACCCCCGAACGAATGTCAGATTGCGTTCGACCGCATCGAGATACTGGTCCTTGAGTTCCCTGAGTTCCGCCTGCAGGTAGGGGTCTTCCGGCATACCCCCCTCGTAGGTCACCCCGACCGAGAGGTCACTGCCGCTGCGTGTACCGTCCTGGTTTTGAGCGGACGCTCTG
>JBDLIO010000611.1:0-2676 GCA_039714865.1 Acidobacteriota bacterium
GTGTATCGATGCCCGGGAGCGTAACGAAAGTTGCGGAGGCCATTTCCGCGAGGAACACAAGACCGAGGAGGGCGAGGCCAGGCGTGACGACGAGAATTATTGTTACGCAGCGGTCTGGGAGTACATGGGTGAGGGTCAAGCGCCGAAAGCCCACAAGGAAGAGCTCGAGTTCGAGAACGTCGAGCTCACGCAGAGGAGTTACAAATGAAGCTGACCCTCGAAATCTGGCGGCAGAAAGACGCAAACGACAAGGGTCGTTTCGAGACCTATGAGCTGGACAACGTCAGTTCCCATATGTCGTTTTTGGAAATGCTGGACGTGCTCAACCAGGAGCTGATTGAAAAGGGCGAAGAGCCGGTGGCCTTCGATCACGACTGTCGCGAAGCGATCTGCGGCACCTGCGGTTTCGTCATCAACGGTGTTGCCCACGGCCACATGAAGCGCAACACCGTCTGCCAGCTCCACATGCGCACCTTCAAGGACGGCGACCACCTGGTGCTGGAACCCTGGCGTGCCAAGGCCTTTCCCCTGGTCCGGGATCTGATTGTCGACCGTTCGGCCTTCGAGCGCATCCAGCGGGCCGGCGGTTATATCTCGGCTCGCACAGGGTCGGCGCCCGACGCCAACTCGATATTGATTCCCAAGGACCAGGCCGAGGCGGCGATGGATTTTGCCGAGTGCATCGGTTGCGGCGCCTGCGTCGCCTCGTGCCCCAACGGCGCGGCGATGCTCTTTGTCGGCGCCCGAATCGCCCACCTGGGCTTCCTTCCGCAAGGGCAACCCGAACGAGCGAAGAGGGCGAAGGCGATGGTTGCGGCGATGGAGCAGGAAGGCTTCGGCGCCTGCACCAACTACACCTCGTGCGAGGCTACCTGCCCCAAGGGCGTCTCGATCGTCGGTATCGCAAAAATGAACAAGGACTACTTCAATGCCAAGCTCTTCAGCGGGGGCAACCTCGGCGGGAAGGACTAGGCCGTTTTTTCATGAATTCAGGGGGCCGCTTCGGCGGCCCTTTTTTGTTTGGGGGTCACCGGGGCAGGATCAGCGTCAGCAAACAGTGGCGGCGCCAGGTTGCAGGTGCAGCGACAGCCGGCAGCGGCCGTTAAGCCAACGCCGGCATTCAGTCCCACCGGGCCGCGCACATGATTTCATCCGTGTTGTTCATGAGGTTGAGAGCCGGATAGCTGGTGGGTCAACCGGTGTAAAGGACGAGCCTGACGGTTGCTTCGCAATCCTTGACACCGTTCCCCCCACCAGCTTCGGGCGATGGTATGAACAACACGAAAAAAATCATGTCAATCGCGCCCCCATCAGACAACCTGATTGCCCACTCGAAAGCGCTCGAAGCAGCAGGAATGTCAATCGCGCTGGTAATTCGAGTTTCGTCGCCCCTCAAATCGATTGCCGATCAGGTCATTCGGTCGGCAAGTTCAGTGCCCGCTAATCTCGCTGAAGGTCACGGACGGTCCGGTCGAGATCGGATGTACCACTGGCGAATCGCCTTCGCATCTGCGAAGGAGGTCGATACCCATCTCAGGCTTCTCTCTCAGGCTGGTGCCATCGACAAAGCCCGAACGAATACCGCCCTCGAACTCTTCGACCAGGTACGGGCGATGACCTGAGACTGCTCAATCCGAGAGAATGATCGATCGATCCCCTGAGGTTCGACCTTCGAAGGGACGGCACTGTACGATGTCTCAGTGATCGACGGATCTGATCTCTGGCGGCGTGTTGACGAGGTGACTCGTCGGGAGCAGGGTCGCGCTTTGATGAGCGTGCCGACGGCCTGCGAGATCTTCGAAGAGGACGGTATTCCATACCAGCTCCGGGTTCTTCTGGGTGCTCACCCCAAGAAGCACGCCAAGAAGGAACAGAAGAAGACGGGGCGCAACCCCTTTTTACCCCCCGAGCCCGATTTGTTCGTCGGTGATCTTGGCACGGCCCATGGTGGCGTGCTCAACAAGTTCAACGTCTTCGGTGGACACCTGTTGGTGATCACCCGGGAGTACGTTCCGCAGGAGGGCCTGCTGGACAAAAGGGATTTCGAAGCTCTTCTGGTGGCGATGGAAGGCGTCGATGGCCTGGGTTTTTACAACGCCGGGCGTCAGGCCGGGGCCAGCCAGCCCCACCGGCACTTGCAGGTGGCGCCCCTTCCTCTGTTGCCCTCGACTGATGGGTGGCCCACTCCGATCGATGCGGCGATCACAGGCGGCAGACCGCTGCCCTATTCTCATGCGTTGACGATGCTCGAGGGGCGGGCGTTGGGCCGGTCCGATGCTCCTCGTCTTTTTGACCTCTACAGGTCGTTGATGGCTGACCAGGGATTGGCCGACGGTAGTTTTCCCTACAACATGCTCCTGACGCGCCGCTGGATGATGGTCGTTCCCCGGACTCTTGACCGCTTCGAGCGAATCTCGATCAACGCCCTGGGATTTGCCGGCTCGCTGTTGGTTCGTGATGCGGAGCGGCTGGATTTGATCAAGAACCTCGGGCCGGGGGCGATCCTTCGGGGGGTGACGGGGAAAGTGTGAAGGCTGAAGTTTGGACGGCGCGTGCCGGGTACGGCTTTCTTTATCGGGCAGACCTCCAGCAATCGACACCGTTGCGAAGAAAGCCGATACCGGGCACCGCTCGGCGACACCGTCAGCAATCGAGTCTCGGCTGACGCCGTAGGCC
>JBDLIO010000612.1:0-2676 GCA_039714865.1 Acidobacteriota bacterium
AAAGCCTCGACAGACAAACAGGTATGCCTCCGTTTTTTTCAAGTACCAGAACCTCAAGGATTTGACGGATCTCATCCGCCAGAATCGCTCAGATTAGGTGTTTGCAGGGTTCAGGATGCAGGGTTCAGGAAATACAACCTGTATCTCGGCGTCACGATGCGGGGCAGGAGCCCCGCGCTCCCTCCGTGTCCTCTTGGTAGGCCTTGGCCCACCATCGTACCTTCGCCTCCAAACTGAACGCCGACAGCTACTATGTTACCGTTCGGTCGATGAAACTGATCATTCAGATTCCGGCATGGAATGAAGAGGCATGCCTGGGCCGTACCCTGGACAGCCTGCCTGTTGAGCTTGAGGGTTTCGCCGAGGTCGGCATGCAGGTGGTCGACGACGGCTCGACCGACCGCACGGCCGAGATCGCCCGGGAGCACGGCGCAAAGGTCGTGCGCTTACCCATCCACCGCGGCCTGGCGGTCGCGTTCGCCACCGGCATACAAGCCGCAGTGGAAGACGGCGCCGATGTCATCGTCAACACTGATGCGGACGGCCAATACGATCCCCTTGACATAACAACTCTGGTGGCGCCGATCCTGTCAGGCGAAGCCCAGATGGTCATTGGGGATCGTCAGGTCGAGAAGCTCAATCGTTTTTCGACAACCAAGAAACTCCTCCAGAAACTCGGCTCGTGGGTCGTCAGGAAACTCTCCCACACCAACGTCAGGGATGCCACCTCCGGCTTCAGGGCCATCACGAGGGAAACCGCACTCAAACTCCACGTCTTTACACGCTTCACGTACACACTCGAGACGATTCTTCAGGCGGGGGAAGCCGGCATCAACGTCGTCTCGGTCCCGATAAGATCGGCCTCCGAGGAGCAGCGGCCCTCCCGCCTTTTCAAATCCAACCTGGGCTATGTGCTCCGCTCGCTGGAAAGCCTGGCCCGAATCGTCGTCCTCTACAACCCCTTGAGAATCTTCCTGCGCATCGGCGCCATCCCGGTAACCGTCGGGACAGCTCTGCTGATCAGGTTTTTAGGGTACTACCTCAGTGGCGCAAGTCCCGCCGGCCACGTGCAATCGCTGATCCTCGCGGTCATCCTGATCCTCGTCGGCGTGCAAATCTGGGTCGTCGGCATCGTTGCCGACCTGATCGCCGTCAACCGCCGGCTGCTGGAAGAGTCGGTCGAACGAGCCCGAGACCGCCGGCCTCCGTCCGTTCTGCCGTGAGCGGCGACCGGACGAACCGATTCCGGAGAGCCGTCGGCGCGGCCGTCGCCTTGGCTCTTGTCGCCGCGACCCTGTGGCTGGCAGGTCCCGCCGCAGTCGGCGCCCTTGTAACAGGCGTGACGCCGGCTGCCATGGCCTGGGCCTTGGCGGCAGCCGCCGGTTCCCTGGTATTCCGGGGCCTCCGCCTTTCCCTGCTGCTGCCCCCGGGGGCCCTCGGTCCCGCGCGGGCCGTACCGACCGCCGCCGTCGCCCAGGCCGCAGTAGCGTTTGTACCCGCCCGCCTTGGGGAACTTGCCCTGCCGTGGCTGCGCAAGCGGGATATCGGGCGGGACGGCGCCTCCGGGGTTGCCACCCTTCTGGTTGCCCGAACCCTCGATACCGCGGCCCTCGGCGCCTGGGCCGGAGTTGCCGTCCTCTTCCGGTGGGGTCTGGGAGCGCCTGCAGCGTTGGCCGCTGCCTGCCTCCTCCTGCTGCCTGTCATGCTGCTGCCGGTGATCATCACAACCCTGGACAGGTGGGCGGCCGCGCGCGAACACCGCTGGGGAAGGACCGGGCATACATGGGCCGATCGCCTTCACCGGATCCGGGAGGGCCTCGACGACGCCCGCAGGCGGCCTGTCCGACTGGCGGCCGCGGCCGCCGCCTGCATGGTTTCGTGGGCCTTTCAATGGACCCTGGCCTGGCACCTCCTGGCAGCCATGGGATTCCGATGGCCCGCCTGGGATGTCGTCACCGGGTCTGCAGTTGCGTCAATTTCCAATTTGCTGCCCTTCAACCTGGTGGCCAATTTCGGCACGTTGGAGGCGGGCTGGACAGCCGCCTTTGCCGCAATGGGCGTCGATCTGGAGGTCGCCGCCGCCACCGGTCTCGCCTGCCACATCTGGGCCCTGATCTTCACCGCCGTTTTCGGAAGCACTGGGTGGTTGGCACTGGGACCGGCAAAATCAACCGGTCCACCGAAGGTCTTGAACAGCAGGCCCTGAAGGACCTGCCTACAGGGTTTTCCGCTTGACTGTAGGCGGGTCCTTCAGGGCCCGCACGGCTACTCAGATCCTTTTCGCTCCCCGGCCTTGACCTCGTGCCACAGGCCGTCCAGTTCGGCAAGCGACATGTCACTGAGCGCTCGGCCGGCTTTCTCGGCCAAGGCCTCGACGCCCTGGAACCGCCTCATGAACCGTGAATTGGTCTCCTGCATCGCCGTTTCCGGCTCCACACCGAGATGGCGGGCGAGATTGGCCATGACAAACAGGACATCACCCATCTCCGACCGCACCCGGTCCAGAGCGACTTCGTCACCGGCCCGAACTTCGGCCTCGAGTTCGCCGACTTCTTCGTGCAGCTTGTCGATGACGTCTTCCGGGCGTGCCCAGTCGAATCCGACGGCCGCGGCCTTCTGGGTCATTCGATAGGCCTTGAGCAAGGCGGGGAGAGAGGCCGGAACCCCGTCGAGAAC
>JBDLIO010000613.1:0-2665 GCA_039714865.1 Acidobacteriota bacterium
TTCAGGCATTACCAACCCTCCCTGATATCCTGTATATCTCACAAGGAGTATCAACATGGTCGAGACGCTGCTGGCCCGAACATCGTTACCCAATCTGCACCCCCTGGTGGTGCATTTCCCCATCGCCCTGCTGGTGACGGCTCTCTTTTTTGATCTCTCTGCCTTGATCTCCAGGAAACGAAGGTGGTTGGACCACGGGGCGACCCTGCTCTACTGCCTGGCCGGGATCGGAGGCGCCGCAGCATGGTTCAGCGGCCTCAGGGCCGCCGACGCCATGTGGTCAATGCCGGGAGCCGCCCAGGCTGCCCTTTCCGAGCACCAGGATCTTGGCCTCTACACGATGGCTGCGACCGTCGGGCTGGCCGCCTTTCGGCTCTTTGTCGCGTGGTTGGCCCGAAAGGACACCCGAACCCCGGTGGGGCTCTTTCGCCTGGTCGCCCTCTTCGCAGCCTTCGCCGTGGTGGCCCTCGCAGGACTGACCGCCGATCACGGCGGCGCCCTGGTCTACAAACACGGCATGGGAGTGGAAGCTACGGCGAAAACGCCGTAGTGTTCTCAGCTGAGCTGCTTGCAAAAAACATGAAATAGCCACAAAGAGGCACAAAAACGCACAAAGAGAAGAATCGGGGAACGTTCGGACTGTGGGTGGGAGCGCGGGGTAGGAACCGGCACTAGGCCGAAGGCCGGCCGCGGCGGAGCCGTGGGGACTCCGAAGGAGTCCGGTGCGGGCGCTGCCCCGCATCGTGACGATCGAATTTTGCAAGCAGTTCAGCTGTCAGTTCGTGCTCGGTGTTCTACTCGGCCATCAGGCTCTGAAGCACTACCGGAACCGGGTCACCAACGAAGTTGGCGATGACCTGCTGGAGAAAGGCTAAATCGCCCGCGTCCCCCCAATAGCCTTCCTCGGCCGAATTTGTGAACCACAAGAACTCTCCGCTGCCGCCGCCCGGGAAGTTGGCGCCCTTGAACACCAGGCACGGGTAGCCGTCGCCATTGACCGCGACCACCTCCATATCGGCATCAGTCATCCGCGCCATGTAATAGGCGGCAGAGCTGTTGACGAAGGTCATCGGAGATGTCAGGCCCTGGGCCAGGGGATGGGTGGGATCGGTCACTGTGAAATGCGGTGCGGCGCTGATGGCCCAGGAAAAATTCCCAACATCAATCCCGATGATGTTGTTGTTCACACCGTTGGCGAAATCGGCCCACGCCGAACCGCCGACAAAACATGCGCGCTTGCCGGCGTCGATCACACCGGTTCGAATCGCCTGCACGCTGGCCTCGGTCATCATGCCTCCGTCCATGCCCACGATCACGGTATCGTAGGGGCTGAAGTCGATGCCTGTCCAATCGATCGCGTTGATGAGGTCATAGGGCACAGCCAAATTGGTCAGCGCCAGCTGGATCGAGCCGCCTGTGCTGATTGTTTCCAACACCAGAACCGTGGTCTGAAGAATGCGGTCCTCATCGGTTGACGGAACCGCCTCAGGGCTGCTCGCGCCCGGGACAGCCGCGTGGACGGACGAAACCGCTGCCAAAACGGCAAACGCTACGACAAGAACACACAGAAACCTGGATCTGAAAATCATTTCGAATACCCCCTGTGGAATTGAGATTAGCCTTTTTTCAAAGCCATGTCAACCTTCGTGCTGGCGCCAGGAGTTTCCCCTCTTCGCGCCGATACCATCATTTCCTGACGCTTGCGCCGACGGCTTTCAAAAAATCATGGATAATGCCCACCCGGCCCACCGGGATCAGGAGTGACGCATGACCCTCGAACAGCAGACCGCCGGCCTCGATGACGAGAGCCTCGATTTCGTATTACAGACCCTCAAGACCGTGGCCGAACGCAAACTGGATACCGAGACCAGGTTGCGCCTCGATGCCCAAGACAGCTTTCCCTCAGATTTGATGCAGGAACTGCTCGGACCCGAGGTCGGGCTCCACCTCCTGTTTCTCCCCGAGGATGTCGGTGGCTTGGGCGGCGGCGGTCGTGATCTGCTCAGGGTCTCCGAGGAGATGGCCCGCATCGACCTCGGCGTCGCCACGGCCTTTCTCGCCATCGCCCTGGGCGTCGACCCGATCATCGTCGGAGGAACGCCTGAGCAGAAACAGCGTTGGCTCGCACGCATTGCAGACGAAGGCATGATCGTCGGTTACGCGGTGACCGAACCGGCCGCCGGCTCAAACGTGGCTTCGCTGGCCACCGTCGCAGAGCCCGTCACCGACTCAAGCGGAATAGTGACCGATTACCGAATCACCGGAACCAAGCAGTTCATAACCAACGGCGGTGTCGCCGACCTCTATACCGTCTTGGCCAAGACACCGGGAGGTCCCTCCTTCTTCGTTGTCGAGCGCTCTTCTTCGGGACTGACAGTTGGCGGCCATGAGATCAAACACGGTATCCGCGCCTCCAATACGACGCAGGTGATCTTCGAAGACGTCGAAGTCCCCGCCGACCAGTTGATAGGCCTTGAAGAGGGCCACGGCCTCAACCAGGCCAATGCTGTCTTCGGTTTCACCCGGTTGATGGTCGCCGCATTCGGCCTCGGCGCCGGTGAAGAGGCCATCGACCGAGCGATCCAATACGCCCACGAACGTTTGCAATTCGGAGAGATTCTCTTCAAAAAGCAGGGCTTCACCCACAAATTGATCGTTCCGCATG
>JBDLIO010000614.1:0-2664 GCA_039714865.1 Acidobacteriota bacterium
TCACCCGTCCATCCGTTCTGCACCACGGACCACGGATAGCCTGCCGACGGCGTCGTATGGATGATGATGGCCCCGGCCGCCCCCTGCTGGGCAGCACTGAGGTATTTGTGATCCCAGCGGCCGTACCACAGCTTGCGGTCGCCGCCGAAGAGATTCTCGTCCCAGTCCGGATCGTCGTTGAGCATGAGAAGGATCTTGCCCTTCAGGTCGAGACCCTTGAAATCGTTCCAGTCTTCCTCGGGAGCATTGATCCCATAACCGACAAAGACCAGCGGGGCGTCTTCGATCATCGTCTGGGGTTCTTGGCGTCCTGCGGTACCGACGTAGCCGTCACCGAGTGACAACAAAAGCGAGGCGCCGCCTTCCGCCTGGAACCGCCACCTCTCGGGCATGTGGGAGGTGACACCGACAATGGTCAACGGCTGCTCCCAGGAGTCGTCCCCGAACGCCGGTTCCAGGCCGATACGATGCATCTGTTCGGCGAGGTATTGGCGAGCCCGCCGATCACCCTCACTGCCGGGCAGCCGGCCCTCCATTTCGTCGCTCGCAAGGATCGTCACGTGGTTGCGGAGCAGATCCTCGGTGATCACCTCCGCGCCATTCTTGATGCCGGCCGGAAGTGAGAGTCCGAGAGTATCGTCTGCCCGACCTGAGCGACCGGATCCACAGCCCACCACCATCAAAACCGAAAGAACGACCAGAAGAAGTCGAGATTGCATTGTTCCCCCATCGGTCCTGGAATTCCTCGAAGCCTGATCCTAGCAGGATGCGAGGCACAGGAAACAGGAAAATCAACGCAAAGGCGCGAAGGAGATCATTCGGGAGCTTTATAGGGGCCCCTGATTAATACTTGTGCGAGAACGCCAAATCGAAGCGATGAGTACCGAGCGGGGCCGCGAAGCGGGCCCGAAGGCCCGGGCTGGAGAACAGGAAAGCCGAGAAGGCCGGAAAGGAAATCACTATCCCTTGTTGACCTAGAAGGTGAAGCGAAGACTCGTGTAGATGTACCGGCCGAGCGGATCGTAGGTGGCGTAGGTGTTGACGTACTGGTCATCCTGAAGATCCGGCCACATCGGCGGCTCTTTGTCGGTCAGGTTGATGACGCCCAGGCTGAACTGGATGCTGTCGGTGAAGTTGTAGCTCGCCGCCAGATCGAGGTAGTCGAAGCCGTCGACCTTGTCGGAGGCGCTGGCTTCCCACATGTCGTAGTTGCCTTCGTTCCTCAGATCTTCGTCCGGGCTGTAATCGTCGTTCTCTGCCGCACCGACATAGCGCCAGGTCAGGGCGAAAACGGCGTTGAAGTTGGTCTCCCAGGCGAACTGCGCACGATGACGCCAGTCCGAGCTTGGCTGACCACACTGGAATCCGAAGTAACCGACGCAGTCGTAATCCCTCAAAGGATTGGCGGACCTGTTGGCCAGCACGTAAGTGCCGGTCAAAACGGTATTGAGGTAGCCCGCATTGCCCAGGCCGAACAGGTAAGCGAGGCTCAGGTCGACGCCCTCGGCGAACCGCTGGCCGACGTTCTGCTGGGTGGTCTCGACGTAGCCGCCGCCAAGCTGGTACGAGTACCACAGGTCCCCGGTCGGACCACGGTGGATCAGGCTGCACAGCGCCTCATCACCCGTTCTGGCACAGGTTGTCAAGATGTCATTGTAGGCAAAGGAGTCGATTTCGTCCTCGATCTGAATGTCGTAGTAGTCGATCGTAGCCGAGAAGCCGGGAAGACCCGTAGGCGTGATGACCAAACCGAAGGTCAGGGTGTCCGCAACTTCGGGACTCAGATCGGGGTTTCCGCCTCCCAGGGTGTTGTACTGGCCGGCGGGGTTGAAGGGCACGTTGCCGTACTGGGCGTCGGTGACGCCGGTATTCCTGCACTCCTCGAGTGTTGCCGTGGGGTTGGGGCCGGCGCAGATGTCCTCCGAACCGCCGAGGCCAAAGCCCTGCGGCCGGAAGAGCTCGAAGATGTTGGCCGAGCGGATGGCCCGGTTGATGCCACCACGGAAGCTGAAGCTGGAGGTTGGCGCCCAGGACCCCATCACCTTGTAGGTGTTGGCGGCGCCGGAGGTGCTGTAGTCGGAGTAGCGATAACCGAGCTCCAACGACAGATCCTGCGCGAAGGGGGCGTCCTGAATGACGGGAACCAGAGCTTCAATAAACAGCTCTTTGACGTTGAACTCGCCGTCGACCAATGGCACCGGTCCACCGAAACCCGCGGCAGCGCCGTTGAGATAGACCTCGTCGGGCTGTCTTGACAGATGCTCTTTCCGGTACTCGGAACCGATGGCGACCTGGATGCCTTCGTTGGCACTGGAGAAAGCCCATCCGTAGTCCTCGAAGTCGCCTGTGAAGGTGGCGTTGACAACCTGGGTTTGAGTTTTTCCGTAACTTACGGCGACCGTCGTCATGTAGTCGATGGCCTCCTGAGTCACCGCGCCCGGGGTAAAGATGTTCCAGGGCACACAGCCGGCATCACTGGAGCGGCAGACCCACTCACCGGTGTCCGGGTCTTCGACGATGTCCAACGCATTGACGATCCGGTTGATGTTGAGATCGTTGTTGTAGGAGCCTTGGTTGTTGGTCTGGGCGTGCAGGCCGTAGAGGTCATAGCTCCACTGGTCGTTGATGTCGCCCCGAACGCCGGCGAGCAGGCGGAAGCTCGTA
>JBDLIO010000615.1:0-2663 GCA_039714865.1 Acidobacteriota bacterium
GCGTGCGGTAATTTCCAGGAAAGCTCCCCCGCTTTCACGAACTGAGATGATCTTGGCTACGGGAAATCCCGGAACGTAGATCCCGTCTGCGCCGCTGGTCACCAGGTCTTGATCGACGGTCAAGGAGGCACGGTGGGACACAAAGTGGATTTCGAGGTTGGGCCCTCCCGTTCCTTCGGCCAACCCCTGGGTTGACCCATCGGCAGTGGTGACGGCGACAGCTGCGGCTGAGCGGGTCAGACTTTCGACCCAGCAATTCCGGCCCTCAACTCGAATGACCCGGCCGATAACGCCGCCGGCGCCGAGAACCGGAGTGTCACGGTGAATCGTCTTCGGCGCATCGGTGTCCATCGAGACCAACAGGAGTCCTCGCCCAATATCTCGATACAGGCATCTGGCGGGGGTGCCGGAGAACATGGGCAGGCTTTTCAGGCTTTCGGCTGCCTGAAGTGTCGCTTGGAGGTCGGTTTGCAGTGCGGCATTTCGGCTCCTGAGGTTTGCCAACTCCTCTGTCAGGACCCGATTCTTGGAGGCCAGCGTACGAGCGTCTCCGAGACCGCCGGCCAGGTCACCCACGGTGTCGGCCAGATTCTCGACGAGGGCGACCGGGGGAGCGATCAGGGCTCGCATCCATGATGTCAGAACCGAAGCTCCCGAGGGTCCATGGACCTGAGCCGCCGCGCCGATTTCAAAGAGGGCCCACAGCAACAGCGAACGGTAAAGAAGCGTTCGGTGCGTCATGGTCCACTCGTCACACGAAGGCCCCCGTCAATCGATTGCGATCTTCCGAAGGAGATCGATATTGGTCAGCATCATGCCGGTTCCCCGAACGACGGCCGAACTGGGTTCTTCACAGTGGCTGACCGGAAGCCCGGTCTCCTCCCGAAGGCGTTTGTCGAGGTTTTTCAGGAGTGATCCGCCCCCGGCGAGGATGATGCCCTTTTCCATGATGTCCGCCGACAGCTCGGGCGGTGTTTTCTCCAGAGCGTTTCTGACGGCGTCGACAATGGTGCTGACGGTTTCCGCCAGAGCCTCTCGGATTTCTTCGTCGGATATTGTCAGGCTCTTGGGAACACCCTCTACCAGGTCTCTTCCTGTGACCTCCATTGTCAACGGTTCGTCGAGAGGGTAGGCGGACCCGATCTCCATCTTGATCTGCTCCGCCGTCCGTTCGCCCAGGAGGAGGTTGTACTTCTTCTTCAGGTACAAGATGATCGCATCGTCCATCTCGTTGCCGGCGACGCGCACCGAGCGGGCATGGACGACGCCGGCGAAGGAAATGACTGCGACATCCGAAGTGCCACCCCCGATGTCGAGAATCATATTGCCTGAGGGTTCGGTGATCGGCAAGCCGGCGCCTATCGCCGCTGCCATCGCCTGTTCGATCAGGAAGACCTCGCTGGCCCCCGCCTTCAATGCGGTGTCCTTGACTGCCCGTTTTTCGACCTGCGTGATCTCCGACGGTACCGAGATGACGATCCTGGGGCGGACGAGGAACGAGCGTCCGTTGGCCTTTCGAATGAAGTGTTCCAACATTCTTTCGGTAACGTCGAAGTCGGCTATGACGCCGTCCTTCATTGGTCGAATGGCCTGAATGTTCCCTGGGGTCTTGCCCAACATATCTTTGGCCTTGGCGCCGACGGCCTCAACCCGATTTGTGACCCGGTTGACCGCGACGATCGAAGGTTCGATGACCGAAATTCCGCGGCCGCGGACGTACACCAGCGTATTCGCCGTACCCAGGTCAATTGCCAGGTCGGATGAGAACAGCCCGAGGAGGCTGGAAAATACCATCTAGAATTCCTCCAGAAAAACACGTTCCCGCCGGCTGATCTGATTTCCAGCCGGGTCGGTGGAACGAATGACAATATCATTCCACCCGGTTCTATGAACCTCAACCGCTCTTCGGAAGCGGCCCTGGTTGTCGGTCTCGACGTTGGTGCCGTTGATTGTTATCGTTGCCCCAATCTCGGTCCGTCCTTCGACTATGAAAAGGTGACCAAGTTGGCGAACCGGCGAGATATCAAGGTCGGGCGGCTCAAGATCGCGAATGACCTGCCGGTGTTCGGGAGAGTGAATGCGAAATCGGCGAACCGTACTCCATTCGGAGATAATTTCGTCAGGGTGAACGCTGGCCAGGCGCCAGAAGTAGGTCCCTGGGTGAATTGCCTGTAGCCGAGCTCCAGGGCCTGAGATCACCGGCGAATCGATATCGAGGTCGGATGAAGGGAAATTCTTGAACCGACTGACCTGAAGTCTGACCCCTTGAGCACCCGAAACAGCGGACCAGTTGAGTTGAATGACCGGATCATTGCGGATGTCGAAGGCGGCATTGTTCATAGGGGCGACGGGAACCGGCGCCTCGGGGATCTGGCGTCGTTCGGAAAACGATCCTTCATCCGTGGCCGAAACCTGCTGCCGGGTCGCCAAGCGGATCTGTTGTCCAGCGTCGTTGCGCAGGACTGCCCGTCCGGAAAAGGTGGAAACAACGGTTTCCGCTTCACCTTCGCCGACATCTACAGCGACATGGCTGTCTCGTTCGATGCGGGTTTTCACCGAATCGGTAGCCACGATCGAGGAGGAGCGACCGGTGGAGACGTTGATCTTGCCTACCACCATTTTTACCGAACCGGCGTCTGCAGCACTCCGGTCACTATGATGGA
>JBDLIO010000616.1:0-2663 GCA_039714865.1 Acidobacteriota bacterium
GGGCGACACCCGAGCTTCCAGAAATGGTTCGGTCCGTGAGAGGTAGTCGACCCTCACCCTGCCCAGGCCCTGAACCAGAGCGCTGACGTTGCCGTCGGGCAGCTTGACCATGCGCATCACCTGCCCGACGCACCCGACATCAAAAAGGTCGTCCGGCTCTGGACTCTCCAGCGTGCCATCCTTTTGGGTCAGAAGCAGGAGAAGACCGTCGCCCGCATAGGCCTCATTTACTGCGGTGAGGGACAGGCGGCGACCGACGGCCAGAGGCACGATGGTGTAAGGGAAGAGTACAAGGCCCCGAATCGGTACTACCGGAAGGATCTCGGGGATCGGGATGGACTCAATGCCGGCATCGAGGTCGAGGGTTTCCGGGGTGTCATTCATCGATGGCCTCGTCCTCCGGTCGTCTGAGGAGGTGGCGCAACTCGTCCATGAACTGACTGACATCCTCAAAGCGTCTGTAGACGCTGGCGAAACGGACGTAGGCCACCTGATCCAAGCGGCGGAGTTCCAAAATCACCATGCTGCCGATTTCTTCGGACGACATCTCTCGAACCTCCTGGCTCGAGATGGCGCTTTCGACCGCATCAACGACGCGGACCAGATCCGCCCTGGCCACCGGTCGTTTCTCACAGGCTCGCAGGAGGCCGTTGAGGAGCTTCTCGCGGTCAAACCGTTCCCGCCGACCGTCCCGCTTGACTACCGTCACCGGAACCTCGTCGATCCGCTCGTAGGTGGTGAAACGACGGCTGCACCCGGAGCATTCCCGGCGTCGCCGGATTTCATCACCATCGCGGACATCCCGAGAGTCCAGGACACGATTCTCGAGGTTGGCGCAGTAGGGGCACTTCACGACGAAGACTCCGCCAGCTTTTCGGGTGACAGGGACAAACCGAAAAGCGGGATGCAGACCAGTCCGATCAAAGCGATGGGGTAGAAGCACACCGCGTGGTAGACGATCGCGACGCCTGTAGCCAGATTGTGATCGACTCCGAAGAACGCTGTCAGCCCGATTTGGACCATGGCGTGGAACCCACCTGCGCCCCCCGGCGTCGGAACCAACAGCCCTATGACCGTCATCATGATCAGGAGAAAGGCCGAGCGGAGCGGCAGGTCGAGACCGAACGCCTGGAGTGTCAGGATCAACTGGAGGACGATGACCGCCCATATGACCAGTGACGTCGCCATGACCATGAGAAGGTCTCGAGGGCGCTGGAGGATCCGGAGGCCGTCGAGGAAGTGATGGAGAAAGTTGACGAAAGGCGCCTGCCAGGAGGACTTGATGCGGCCGATCGGAGCAGTGATCAGGGTGATAAAGCGCTCCTGATAGCGAAAGAGGCCGAACAAAATTGCGGTGCCGGCGACCAGACCCGCGCCGATGATCCAGCCGGACAGGCGCAGGAGGTCCAGTGTCCCGGCGCCATCGACACTGAGGTGGGGCATCGGCGGGGGGGCCACAAGGAAGACGAAGAAGAAGAGCACGATGGTCCACAAGTCGATGACTCTCTCGGTCAGGATCGAGGCAAGGGTCGCCGAGGTTGGGAGCTGGTCCCTTTTCGACAGAAGCACCGGTCGAACCAGATCGCCCAATCGAGCGGGCAACAGGGTGATGCCTGCATAACCGACAACCGTTGCCAGCAGCGCGCTGGAGTGCCGTGTTCGACCGACGGGCCTGAGAATCTGCTGCCAGCGGACGACGCGGAGCCAATAGGAAAAAAGTGCGGCTGCGACTGCGCCCAGGAGAAGTCCAGCGTGGGTTTCAGTCAGCGCCCTGCCGACCTCGCGAAAATCGACGTTCCAGAAAAACACCGCCAGCAAAGTGACAGTCAGGACGAGAGAAAACACGATACGGAAGGCACGTTGAGCCATGGGGTGGGAGGATAGCATTTTAGGAAGTGTGAAGTGTGAAGTGTGAAGTGTGAAGGAGGGCAAGCCTCTCCACTACGTTGCGGCACAGGTCGTTCAGCTCGCCGTGATCATCCTGCTTTCATTGTCCCTGGCAGCCTCGATCTCTCATTCCGCATGGTTCTTTCTCGCTTTATTCTTCGGTCTCATGGTCTTTCACACGGTCGAGGGATTCCGAGACGTGATTCCGGAGGAGCCTGATCTGACACCGCGGGAGGGCGTGATTCTCGGCATCCTTACGACAGCATTTTATGCTCTGCTCCTTGTCCTGCCCTTTTGGGGTGGAATCCGAACCCGGCCTTCGGAAGTGCCTCACGGCACTCCCGCTCGGGCCTTTCCCGGAGGGGCGGCATTTCAGGGATCGGGAGGGTTTCGCCCCTCCGGGAAGGGACCTCGGCGGCCTACTGCCTCTGTTCGAGACTCGGTTGCTGAGGCGTTCGCCGTGTGTTGCCACCCTAGACGTTGTCCGCAGCGTGGCTCAAACCGGGAGGGTGAACCGGGACAACATCAAGAGTGGCACGCACCGTCGGAGGGGGGGCGCCCGTTGATTTCGATGTTGGACGTTGGACGTTGAACGTTGGACGTTCAGTTGACCGTCGACGCCCCGGCCAGCACATCGACATGGGCCTTGGCTGATGCGGCCAGGGCATCAAGGTCGTAGCCGCCCTCGAGCACGGAGAGAATCCGGCCTTCGGCCCAGGCATCGGCCGCCTGGATGATCGCTCGTGTCATTCGGCGAAATCCATCAGGGGTCATCT
>JBDLIO010000617.1:0-2660 GCA_039714865.1 Acidobacteriota bacterium
ACCGTTATTGAACCCGTCCTCTATTTGAAAAGGCACGCTACGCGTGCAGGAGTGGTGAAAGAAAAGGGGGGCTTCAATAAACCCCTTCCCGGCGCGAAGCGCCTCTCGCCATGGGTGGAATCAGATTGGCGAGGGTAAGGTCAGCCGGTCGGTCATCTTTCGTCGCCAATATGATTCCGGCCATGGCTGCTGCGAGCGGCTGCCTTTGCAGCCCTACCCCAAAAACCGTTCCATGAAATGCGTATCGATTCGCCCGGCCCGGAAATCCTCATCCTCAAGGATTCGCAGTTGCAGCGGAATCGATGTCTTGATGCCTTTGATCTTGAACATCTCCAACGCTCTGCGGCTTCGGATCATGGCCTCTTCGCGGTCCGCGCCGTGGACCAGCACCTTGGCCAGCAGGCTGTCGTAATAGGGCGGCACCCTGTATCCGGCGTAAATGTGAGTGTCAACCCTGACGCCGGGGCCTCCGGGCAGGGCCAGTTCTTCGATCAGGCCGGGCGAAGGGGCAAAAGTCTCCGGATCTTCCGCGTTGACCCGGAACTCGAATGCATGGCCGAAGGACCGGATTTTGCGTCTCTTGGGAATCGACATGGGCTCCCCGGCGGCGATCCGAATCTGCTCCTTGACCAGGTCGACACCGGTGACGATTTCCGTCACCGGGTGTTCTACCTGGATTCGGGTGTTCATCTCCATGAAAGAGAACGAGCCATCCTCGGCGAGCAGGAATTCGACCGTTCCCGCATTGACGTATCGGGCCGCCTTGGTCGCAGCAACGGCCGCTCGTCCCATCGCCTCCCTCAGTTCGGGCCCGAGGGCCGCCGATGGCGATTCTTCAATCAGCTTCTGGTGCCGGCGTTGAACGGAACATTCACGCTCACCCAGGTGCACGACACGGCCGGCGCCATCCGCCAGGATCTGAAACTCGATGTGCCGGGGCCTCTCGACGTATTTCTCAAGATAAAGCGTGCCGTCTCCGAATGCACTTTCCGCCTCTGCGGCAGCACTGTCGAATGCCGAGGTCAACTCACCCTCGTGCCACGCCAGGCGCATCCCGCGACCCCCGCCACCGGAAGATGCCTTGAGAATCACCGGGTAGCCGATCTCTCCCGCCAAAGCCAGGGCAGCCTTCCTGTTTTTCAAAGGACCGTCCGAGCCCGGGAGGATCGGAACGTCAAAGGCGGCCATCGTCCTCCGCGCCTCGCTTTTGTTGCCCATGGTTCGAATAGACTCCGGCGAGGGTCCGATGAAGACCATGCCGCAATCCCGCACGATTTCGGCGAAGTGCGCATTCTCGGCCAAGAATCCATAGCCGGGATGGATTGCCTCGGCATTGGTGATCTCGGCAGCCGAAATCACCGCGGATACGTTGAGATAGCTGGAGACCGGGAAAGGAGAGCCGATGCAGACCGACTCGTCGGCCATCACCACGTGCAGGCAATCACGATCGGCGTCGGAATGCACGGCCACGGTCTGGATTCCCAGTTCACGGCAGGCAGCGATGATCCGAACGGCGATTTCGCCACGATTGGCAATCAGGATTTTGGAAAACACGGCGTCGACTCTCAGGCAGGTCGAATGGTGAACAGGGGTTGCCCGTACTCGACCGGTTCAGCGTTGTCGACATGGACTTTGACCACGGTGCCGTCGACGTCACTCTCAATCTCGTTCATCAGCTTCATCGCTTCGACGATACACAGGACCTGACCGACACGGACATCGTCTCCAACCCTGACGAAGGGGTCGGCCTCAGGGTTCGGGGCCCGGTAAAAGGTGCCGACGATCGGCGAGGGAACCGGATGCAAGCCCTCATCGACGGAATCGCCCGCGTCGGCTGCCGGCGTATCGACCGCCAGGGAAGAGGGAAGCACCACCTGCTGTGGTGTCGCCGGTTCGATACCGGTAGCGGGCGCCACTACGACCTGCGGTTGGGGCTTACCTTCAACCTCGATACGGGCCCCACCGTGTTCGACCTCCACGCGGGCTACACCGGTGGATCCGACCAGACGAATCAATTCACAAATCTCTTCAAATTTCAGCATAACCAGCCTTCTAAATGAATTCGGAGTGCAGCCGTTCACCGGCAAGTCGACTGGCCATTCGAGCCCGGCCGGTCACCGCACCAGGTTCCAACAATACCATGAGGAAATACCCGGCAGCCATCGTCGTCAAAACGATCTGCACGCGTTCCGCGGCGGCGGAAAACTGGCGCAGCGCCCCATGGTCCAACTCCCGGCCGGCCTGGTTCATCTCTCGAACCAGAGAAGCCATTTCTGCACCCAATATCTCGATTTCAGGTTTCAAGGGCTCAACCACCACCGGAATGCCGTCGGGATCAATGATCGCTACTGCGTTGGCGCCGGGGCACGCCTGCAGAATATCCTTGACAGTCTCTTCGAATGTCACGGCGCCCTCCGTTCTGCGGCAGTACGAATACTCTCCATCCAACCCTTCAAACGTGAAGCTTTGGCCGCCAAGAGTTCTGCCTGTGAGACCGACGGCTCGGAGGAGGGGGGTTCCAATATTCCGGGAATCAGATCTTCATGCAAATTCTCGAGCAGGTCGGCTGCCTCCCGATTCGCCGGGTCACGCTCCAGGACGGCCTGCAGGGTTTCTTCCGCGAGGGACCGATCGTTCTGTTCCAACGCCAGGCGGGCGAG
>JBDLIO010000618.1:0-2660 GCA_039714865.1 Acidobacteriota bacterium
GCATCTGCCCGAGGCAGCGCCGGCGCCGGTCCTGGCCGTCGGCGGCCACCTCCAGGTGACCGCCGCTGTCGCCCGGGCCGACCAGGCCGTTCTGACACCCCACATCGGCGACTTGGACACCGACGAAGCCAGGACTTTTCTCAGAGAGGCCATCGAACACCTGGAAGACCTTCTGGAAATCCAGGCGAAGGTTCTGGTCGCCGACGCCCACCCCGACTACCCCAGCCGTTGGTTGGCCGAGGAACTGGCCGACCGACGCGGCGGCCGCCTGATCGAAGTGCAGCACCATCTGGCCCACGCGGCCTCGGTCCTGGCCGAACACCGTCGGTTCCCGGTCAAGGGAGAAACCGCCCTGGTCATGGCAATGGACGGCACGGGATGGGGACCCGCCCACTCAGCCTGGGGCGGTGAATGGCTGCTCGTGCATGGTGATCTCACCTGGCGCCGAGCGGGCCAATTGCAACCCATGACCCTGGTCGGCGGTGAGGCAGCAGTCAGGGAACCCTGGAGGATTGCCGTCGCCGCCGTGGCGAGTGTCGGAGCGGCAGCGGTCCTGAACACCACACCGATGGCTCGGATGATCGCTCCGGGCCGGATCGAGCAGATCTCCCGGCTGGCCGAAGGGCAGGCCTGGCCCCTGGCCACCGGCGCAGGCCGGCTTTTTGAGGCCTGCGGCGCCCTGCTGGGCCTGGCCACCATCAACAGTTTCGAGGGCGAGGCGGCGATTCGTCTCGAAGCCCAGGCGGCTGGCGTTGCCCCTCCCGATCCCTGGGAGGAGGTGCGGCCTCAACCAGGATCAACGGTTCTGCCGTCCCTGGACCTCCTCGCCGCCGCAGCACGGCGGGCGGCCGACGGAGAACCGACCGAGCGGGTCGCCGCCGGATTCCATACGACCTTCAACCATTTGGCCGCCGACATCACCAGCAGCATCGTTATGCAAAAAGGGGCGCCGGCCACCATCGCCGCCTCGGGAGGCTGCCTCGTCAACCGCCTGCTTCGGCAGGGCCTTTCCAATCACATCACCGTTCCGCTCTACCTTCCGAACCGCCTGCCGCCGGGCGATGGAGGGCTGGCCTACGGGCAGGCTGTCCTGGCTGCAACCTGCCTCGCCATAGGGCAAGACCCGGCAGTACTTCGCCAACCTGAGACCAACCCCTGAGCGAGCAGCTCCCTTATCTACAAGATCAGTATTCTCAATATTTACCGTATATTCCGGTTTCGTGTTTTTGTGTCCATTGATGTACACTGAGATTTCATGGTGAACACTGGCCCCCTCCACTACCCTCCGACCCCCGACCTGATCGCACCCCGAGACGGTCGCAAGATTCTTTTCACCAAGGACTTCCATTTCATCGCACGAACCTTGCAGACCTGGTCGGAGGAACTCTCCACCCTCTGGGAGTTTCATACACCCGAGGAAAGTGCGGCGGGTTATTTCTTCGAAGACGCCTCAGGGCAGTTTCGACACCCGCTGACCGGAGACCCCGTGCAGCCGCCTGCCGAAATTCAGAAGGGTGACGGCTTCACAGATCCTGCATCTCTCCACCGGCATCTGACCGAAGATTTCTTCTATCTCAGATGCCTGCTGACACAGCGCTGCAAGACCGACCTGACCCTGTGTTTCCAGGGCAATCCCCTGCTCCATGCCGGCGATCCCCTCGGACCAGCCCTGGACAGGTTGAACTCCGAATTGAACCACCCGGTCAACGTCGATGACGACCCGATTCTCGACCACCTTGAGTCCTTAGATTTCACGGCGCCCGCGCAACGAAGTGGACCAGCGGAACAAGAGGATCAGCCCATCTGCCCGCTCGACGGACCCGTCACCCCCATTCGAATCGGCATCACCACCCCGATGTGGACATGGAAAGCCTGGTGCGGCTGTTCCTGGGAGATCCACGCCTGTCCCGGCTGCCTGGGAGAGTTGGGTTCGGGGCATTTGGCGGAGGGGTAGGGTAGCTGGGAAGTTGGAAAGCGGGAACGAAACACAGCCTCTCGCAAAGAGCGCAAAGGACGCAGAGGAATAGCCACAAAGAGGCACAAAAAGGGGAGCTGACGGAACGACGCCGTCGCGGTCTGCGGGTCCGGCCCCGGTCGCTGCCATCTGGCGCCGCCGCTGTCGCCGTCGCTGCCACCTGTCGCGGAACCTGACCCTGATGCTGACGAACACCCGAAATCCAAGAGCGCCCTTCTCGGACGGGACGTGCCTGGTGCGGCTTTCTTCACCGGGCAGACCATCCGGTCAAGCCGACGTCGCGAAGAACGCCGACACCTGGCAATCCCCGGCGAGAGCCTCAGCGACAGAGTCTCGGCCGAAGGCAGTAGGCCGCCGCTCGTCTTTTCTGCGGGACCGCGTGCCCTTTGCGCTCCACACACCGCTGCGGGCCCGCAGAAAAGGCGACGATGGAGTGCCGAAGGCGCCCCAGAAGGCCGGACTCGAATACAGGGCCAGGGACCGCGACAGCGTCAGTTGACAGGTTCAGCGTCAGATGGCAGGGGCCGCGTCAGATGACAGCGGCCGCGGCGGCGGCAGGGTCCGCCGACTGTCCCCGAGCCCTTATGGTTGCGCCGAACTCCATCCCGACGTATCCCCCGATTCGAACCCGTCGGTGAATATCTGGGAGTTGCACATCCACTTGGCAATGTATTTCGAGTCCAAC
>JBDLIO010000619.1:0-2657 GCA_039714865.1 Acidobacteriota bacterium
CGTCTGGTAGCCCATCATGCCCATGGTGTAGGCGCTGATGTTGGACCGGCCGATGTCGTCGCCCCAGATCACCAGGATGTTGGGCTGGTCCTGGGCCTGGGCTACGGCAGCGACCAGCATCAGGCCAAGAGCCGCGGTCGTTACTGTTGTTCTGATCATTGTTCTTTTCATTGTTCACTCCTTTGTGACTCATTCAGTCGCTTGCTCTTATCGTTTCCTCAAGAGACCTCACATTGCAATCGTGCCCATTCAATTGATTTTTGGAGAATAGCACAACATCGGCCTTAATGATTCCTATTTTATATTTTCTTGACTGAGGATTTTCTCAACCCTATACTCTCGCGTGATACCTAGGAAAACAGCTTGGGAAGATCTCAACAATCCCAGGTGTTTATTGACAAAGAGGAGCACAACCATGAAGAATACAGCTTTCATCTGTCTACTTGTTACCGCTCTTGTTTCCCCATCAGCATTCGCCGAGGAGGCGCCCGAAGCCGAGGCCCCGGAGCCGCTGTGGACCGGAAACGCAGCCCTGAGCTACGTCTCGACAACCGGCAATACCGACACCTCCACTTTTGGTCTGGATTTTTCCTTTGTCCGAAGGCCGACACCGTGGGGCTTCGAGGCCTACGGATCGTTCAACCGGGCCGAGGACACCGGCGAATTGACGGCCGAGCGGTACATTGTCGGAGTGCGTGGAACGAGAGCGCTCAATGACCGGTGGACTCTCTTTGCGGGCCTGAGCGGAGAGCAGGACGAATTCGCCGGATTCGACATGCGCACGCTGCTCGAGGCCGGCGCCACCTACAAGGCCGTCGACAACGGGAAGATCTTCCTCTCATTCGACGGCGGCCTGACCTACACCGACGAAGACCGGATCGAACCCGAACCGGACGTCAGCTACATGGGAGGCCTGGCGGCCGTGCATTTTGCGTGGACGATCTCCGAAACCGCCAAACTGACCGAGGATCTGACCTACTATCCCAACTTCGACGACTCGGCCGACTGGAGGCTGGCCTCCATCACGGCGCTCGAGGCCTCGCTGACCGATCTCTTCGGCCTGCGCCTCAGCTACGAGTACCGCTTCCGCAACGAGCCGATCGGGGACAACGACGACACCGATACGACGACCAAGGCCTCCGTGGTCGTCAAGTTCTGAGGAGTCACCATGGACATCAATATTGCTGATCTTCTCGCAGGCGCCACCGGCTACCTGACGCACTATGGACTGAGGGTCATCGGCGCGATCGCCCTCTTGATTGTCGGACGAATCGCCGCTGCATGGGGTCGCCGCCTCAGCCGAAGGGCAATGGCCAGGGCCGAGGTTGATCCGACCCTGGTCCCCTTCTTCTCGAAGGCCACCTACTACCTGATCCTGATCGTCGTACTGATAGCTGTACTCGGCCTTTTCGGTATAGAGACGACCTCCCTAATCGCCGTCCTTGGCGCCGCAGGCCTGGCAGTCGGTCTTGCTCTGCAGGGCACGCTCTCCAACTTCGCGGCGGGCGTGATGCTGCTGATCTTCCGGCCCTTCAAGCTGGAGGACTTCGTCGACATCGGCGGAACAACGGGCTTTGTAATGGAGATCGGTCTCTTCAGCACGACGCTCAGGACCACCGACAACGTCAAGATCGTCGTACCAAACTCTTCGGTCTGGGGCGGCACGATTTCCAATTACAACGGGTTCGAGACCCGAAGAGTCGATCTGGTGATCGGCATTTCCTACGACGACAACATCCAGGCCGCGATGGATACGATCAGTTCGGTCGTCACAGCCGACGACCGCGTATTGGCCGACCCGGCCCCGCAGATCGCGGTGTCGAACCTCGGTGACTCTTCGGTCGATCTCGTCGTTCGCCCCTGGTGTGCGTCCGGCGACTACTGGAACGTTCGCTTCGACCTGACCCGCAGAATCAAGGAAGAGCTTGAGGCCACCGGGTGCTCGATTCCCTACCCGCAACAGGATGTTTATATGCATCAAGTTTCGTAACCTGAACCTCATTTGCGATACCAAATGGAGCGCCGTCGGGCGCTCCTTTTTTTCTCCGGAAAAGTTTTAAACACTGTTCCCTGCCAATTCCGTCATCCCTGCCCGGCCTTCGGGGGCACGCAAACGCGCCCCCGCTCGGTGCGTTTTCCGGAGGGGCAACGTTTTTCGAACTCGGAAGGGGACCGCCCCTCCGGAAAACGACCTCGACGGCCTACGGCGTCGGCCGAGACTCGATTGCTGACGGTGTCGCCGAGCGTTCACGCCATCGCGGCCTATCGACCGCGATGAGCGTAGCGCCCAGGTTGAGAGTCCCCTATTGATCACGATCTCTGCGGCGTGCCAGGCATCGGCCTTCTTCGCAACGACGGCTCGGGCGGGAGGACTGCCCGGTGAAGAAAGCCGTACCAGGCACGCGCCGTCCGAGAGGGCGCGCCCCAGTTGTGTGACCCCTTCGACCCTTCGACCCCTCCGACGGTGCTACCCTCGTCGACCAGTGAGGGAGGATCGACCCATGCTCGAAACAAAGATCACCAAAGACCTCGGCATCGAAAACCCGATCATCCAGGGCGGCATGATGTGGGTTTCCCAACCCGAACTGGTTGCCGCGGTTTCAAACGCGGGAGGCCTGGGCATCCTGACCGCCCTGACGTTCGAAACACCCGAGGGA
>JBDLIO010000620.1:0-2654 GCA_039714865.1 Acidobacteriota bacterium
ACCGCTGCTTGTATCCAAGGGATACCCGCTCCTTTTCACGATCAAATCGAAGGATGACGACCTCGACTTCATCACCGACCTTGAAGTACTCGTTCGGGTGGCCCACGCGGCCCCACGAAATGTCGGTAATATGGAGCAAACCATCCAGCCCGCCCAGATCGACGAAGACCCCGTAATCGGTGATGTTCTTGATCGCACCACTGACCAGCATGCCTTCTTCGAGGCCGGCCATGGTCTCTTCCTTGACCTTGGAAACCTCAACTTCAAGCAGGGCTTTCCTCGAGAGAACGACATTGGACCGGCGCCGGTCGAAGGAGATAATCCTCGCTTCAATATCTTGGCCGATATAGTCCTCAAGCCGCCGATTCGGCCGGATGTCCACCAGGGACCCGGGCAAAAAGGCGCGAATGCCGATTTCGACGGCCAGCCCACCTTTGACCCGCTCCAGCACCTTGCCGGTTACCGTTTCTTCATTCTTGAACGCATCTTCCAGGACCGTCCAGATCTTCAAACGAGCGGCACGATCACGCGAGAGATAGACGCGACCTTCCATCGCATCGATCCTCTCGACAAACACCTCGAATTCATCACCCACCTTGAGCGTGGGCTCGCCGGTCTCCGGGTCGAGGATCTCCGCCACCTGCACAGTGCCTTCGCACTTGAAGCCGATGTCGACCATCACCTCGTCATTGCTGATGGCAACAACAATGCCCCGCACCACTTCGCCCTCTTTGAGGGATTGTACGGAGCTGTCCATCTCCATCAGTTGTTCCATCGACAGCTGTTCGGTGTCCTCCCCGCCGTCATTCGTTCCGTTAAGTTCTAGGTCCATGTTCAAGACGCACTCCTTATTGGCCGGACGCACCTTTGACGCGCCCAAGGCTCCATGGTTTCGAGACCTTACGGTGTAACCCACACTGCTGTCAAGCTTTCTGGGCCATTCACCTTGTTTTCTCTCCGCAATCTTCCGCCGACGGGCATAAGCCTGGTTTCCGGAGGTCGTCATAGAGGGCGGCAAGCCGTTCAACGACCTCGTGCAAAGACAGTCCTGAGGTATCAACAACGATGGCCCCTGGTGCAACTTGGAGCGGGGAATCCGCTCTACTGGAATCTCTGAGATCTCGTTCTGCCTGATCCTTCAGGACATCTTCGAGAGAGACGTCGATACCCCGGCCCACCAGTTCTTCGTATCGTCGCCGCGCCCTGGTTTGCCCGGATGCCGTCAGGAAGATCTTCAGTGCCGCGTCAGGAAATACCACTGAACCGATGTCCCGGCCTTCCATTACGCCCCCCTTGAGGAGTCCCATTCTTCGTTGCTCGGGAACCAGTGCCCGCCGCACCTCCGGAAGGGCCGATACCGCAGAGGCCATCTCCGAGCACTCCGGGGAACGAATTTCATCAGTGACCTCAACCTCGTCCACCCACACGTGCATGCGCTCCGCCCCTGGTTCGAGACGCAATCGCCCTTCGGAGAGGCGGGCAACTTCAGGCCCGTCGGAGGCGGGATTCAACGGCGGACGCCAACCTTCACGATAGGCCATCAGGCCTACGGCACGGTACATTGCCCCTGTGTCCAGGTAGGGGATGCCCAGAACTCCGGCAAGCCGGATAGCGACAGAAGATTTTCCTGCGCCGGCAGGTCCGTCGATGGCGATGATGGGGGCCGCGTTGGATGGGAGTTTGGCGGAGAGGTTCATCAATTCGGTAATTCAATCCGACAACCGCGAGTTGCCGAACGGACAGTGTAACCCCGATCAAGGGTCCTGTGAAGGCCGGAAACCACTGATCCTCAGTCAATCTCGGAATCGCGGGGCTTTCGCAGCTCTCAGGGGGTGGGGATTTGGGTTTAGGGATTAGGGTTTAGGGGATAGGGCGAGCGGAATCCACAATTCAGTTTCGAGTTCCGAGTTTCAAATGACTTCCGCCGGGTTAGTCTAGCGATTATGACTCCAGGCTACGAACGCCTCCTCGAAGATGAGCGACACCTCGTCGAGATATCGCCCCACGGCCGTATTCGCGTCGCCGTCGGTTATCCCAATACCTATCGGGTGGCCTTGAGTTCGTTGTCCCACCAGTGGATTTCACGCCTCGCGGCCAGGGTCGAGGATGTCGGAGTTGAACGCTTTTACCTCGACGGGAACCCGACCGGCCGGACACTCGACCACAACTCGCCACTCGGCGACATGGACGTTCTGGCTCTGACATGCTCTTTCGAATTGGACGCGGTTCACATTCTGACCATTCTCGATGGCGCCGGCATACCCCGCCGCTCGGCCGAACGGACCTCCCGTGATCCACTGATCGTCGTCGGAGGCGCCGTTGCCTCGATCAATCCCCTTCCCCTGTCGCCGGCCGTCGATGTCTTCTGTCTCGGCGCCGGTGAGATCCTGCTCCCCGAACTCCTTGCGGCCGTCAGGGACACTCCCAACCGAACCCAATTGCTGGAGGATCTGGCAAACAAGGACGGTTTCTTCGTCCCGAGCCACCATTTGCACGGCGATGGCCGACCATCAGGCAGGCAACGGAGACTGGAGAAACGGGATCGCCACATGGCCGAAGCCGATGATGTTCCCGCATCCCACATCATTACGCCACACACGGAATACGGCAATCGTGGCCTGATCGAGATGTCCCGGGGCTGTCCGGAGAAATGC
>JBDLIO010000621.1:0-2652 GCA_039714865.1 Acidobacteriota bacterium
CTCCCAGCCGGCGTTATTGAGCCGCCAGCCGAGTTCCAAATCCTCCCAGAAGCAGAAATACCTTTGAGCCCACGGACCGCCCTCCTCCATCACCGATTCCAAGGCCGCGCGCCTGAATACCGCCAAGGCCCCACATGCCGCCAAGACCGGACGCGAACTGGACAACTTCGGCCGCAAGGCCTGTCCATATCCACGATCTTGAACCTCCAGCGTGCCCCGCTTCAATACCTGGCCCGCACTGTCCACCGTCACCCCGTCCGACCGAATCAACAATGGCGCCACACACCCCACCCGCGGGTTGGCCTCCATCAGGGTAATACACTGCTCGAAACATCCCTTTTCCACCCGAACGTCCGGGTTCATGAAAGCGACATACTCTGCCTGATCCTGAATCAGTGCAAAGCCCCGGTTACATCCCCCGGCAAAACCGGTGTTTTCTTCGAGCGCCACGACCTCAATTTGATCGCCGCCGGCCTTTCGGGCCACAGCAACCGAAAGATCGGTCGAGGCGTTGTCGATGATGACGACAGGGCCGACGAGGTCCGCCCCGTTCAGTGAGGCCAGGCAGGTTCCCAGATCGTCAGCCGAAAAATACGAAACGACAACCACTGCCACGCGACCGGTCACTGGAGCGGTCCTTTCGCCGCCACGGAGCCCGGGCTGAATCTGTAGACGACCACCGGCCTCCAGCCGTCCTGAGTCGGAAAGACTTGAATCGTCTCCACCGACTGCCGGAGTTCCTCGGGCAGGGAGTAATCAACCAGGTAGCCGACTCGATTTGCAGCCAGATATTCGGCAATTTCAAAATCCGGCTGCTGCAGCTCATGAAAATATTCAGCACTGTTCATCAGACCGTCGAGATTGACAACCGGTCTGTCCGACAGGTAGCCGATCTGCCCCGAATTCCAGGAGCCGAGAATAGCGTCCGGCTCGAGGTTTTCAGAAATCCACCTTGCCGCAGTGTAGCGGGCCTGGTAAATCGATGAAGAAGGCAATCCTTCCGAAAATTTGACCAGCCCTCCCACGGCCAGGACCCCCACCATCGCCACCACAGATCCTCTCAGGGCGACAGCGCTCGAAGGGAAAAGGCGGCATACGACATCCGCCACAAACGCAAAAACCAGGACCCAAACCAGATTGCATGGCGCTCGGTACCAGGTCGACAGCATCGGAGCTCGAAGGCCCGCACCGACAAAAATGCACGCATGAGAAACGAGACCGAGGGACAGCCCGACAATCGCAAACCGGAAGCTCTTCGAGGGACCCTCCGAGCGCAGAAACACCCCATCGATCACCAGAGCCACCACCACCAGCGCCCCATAGGTACTCGGCCTCAAGCTTCCGGCAACGACGGCGTACAAAACCACTGTCCCGCACGAAAGGATCAGCACGGACCTCAGTCCCGCCATGCCTGCCTGAAATCGTGATCGAGAATTTCCCTCCAAGGGCCCCGTAGCCCTCACCGGCCGGGAAGCGAACCAATCGAGGACAAGGAAGCATGCCAGGACCAGCAAGGCCGTCAGGCCGGCGATTGTTGCCAGCGGTTCCCTTACGATCAGCACGCCGGTCTCCGGGAACCCTTGACTCAACGTCAACAACACCTCTTCTCCGAATTGTGAGGCGGAGTCCGGTGCGGGGGCGGCGCTCTTGATCAAGGCGGAAACCGGCAGCCACGAGCCACCCATCCACCGAAACAGCTCCAGAAGCCAGGCTGCCCCAATCGCGGCAACACATCCTGCCACCAGGAAAGGGGCACCAATACGCCAGAACGCCCGGTTGAATTGCCGGCCGGTCAGCCAGGCGACGACCGCAGCGGCGCCGAACATCACGATCGAAAAGACGGCAGCATCGAGCCGGCACCAGGCATTGAGCGCCAACAGGAAGGCCAGCGGCAGCGGACTCGAAGCGCGGCCCTCCAACCTTGCATTGGAGAATCTCAGAAACACCAACAACGAAAGGCAGAAAATGAGCGCATGAATTGCATTTTCCATCCCGGTCCAGTAGGTGTTGGTCGCCACATTGAGGCTGAACCACAGACCACTCAGGAAGAGACCCGCAGTCGGGCTTCCGACCTCTCGACCAATCTTCAGCAACACCCAATGCGTCAGGCCGTTGAAAACAACACACAGCGCCAGCACGACCATCGCCAAGGCCATCGGATCATCAACCAAACCCGGCAACGGGCATACGATCAAAAACCACAACATCTGGAACCCGTTGGTCGGGTGGATTCCGTCGAACGTCACGAACCCGTGGCGCCAGAGATTCAATGCCGGTTGAAGATAATAAAAGGCATCGTCCACCATGACCCGGGTCACAACGTATTCAAACCCTCGGCCGAGATGGGAGGCCTGCAAGAGCACCTGAAAAGCCGCGAAGGCCAGGACCATCGCCCCGAAAACGTCGTCAGGCCGCAAATATGACCGTAAATGTCGCCATCGGTCCTTCAACCGGTCTCCCATCAATGATCCACGCCAAAAGAAACGATCATCAGAAAACTCTAGCACCGTCCCCGCTCAGGGAGGCTGTTCCATACCTGAAATGTTCGTTCAGGTTGGCGGCAAGAAGCATGAAGAGACCTTTTGTTCCCCGCCAAGGCGCTTGATAGCATGAATGATCATGATTGATTTCTCCCGCTCCACCCCACCTCAA
>JBDLIO010000622.1:0-2650 GCA_039714865.1 Acidobacteriota bacterium
ACGCAGCAAGAACGTGCTCGTCAGGGAGCATTCAGAACCCCTCTTCGTGCTACTCCATACCTATTTCGTGCAGGAGTACTACATCAACGACAGCGACCTTGCCGGGAACGATTTCGACTCCCGCAACGACTGGAACAAGCATCGCATCGAAAAGGCCCATCAATTCGGTAAAGACTATCGAGGGGGGGATGTGGACAGTGCCGTTGCGGTGCGCGACATGTACGCGGCCAAAGCCGGGGAATTCGACTCGTACCTCTTCGAGTTCCTGCGTTGGCTCGAGACCACCCCTCTGGCCGGTAACCTGAGTGTGATTCTGACCTCTGACCACGGCGAGGGGCTTTTTGACGACCAGGACGGAAAGACGGTCTACGGCCACTGCGGGGCGCCGTACCCGGAGCGAGTCAGGGTCCCCTTGAGCTTCTCGGGGTTGGAGCCCGGTCAAAGAGATGATCTGATCAGCCTCAGAGAGCTGTCCGGCGTCATTGAAGACCTGGCTCGGCACGGGGAGCTTCGTCTGCCCGATTTGCAGACGATCGAGACCGAGTTTCTCACCGCCGAACGGGAGGACGAGGTCAAGTTCAGGCATTCATCGATCGTATCGGCCGACGGCACGTGGACAATGGAAGAGGCGCCCGGAAGTTCACTCGACGACAGCCGCGAGGTGCCCCCGATCGACAAGGAACACCTGAGGCAGCTGAGGATTCTCGGTTACGTGCAGTGAATCGGCCTTGAGGTCCGGCCGGAAACCCCTTTTTCCAATTTCCTCTTTGCGGTTCAAAATTGATTTTTCCTCCGCAGCTTCCGGTTCACGCGCGCCCAATTGGAAAGGCGATGACGTCTTTCAGGTCCGATGCGCCTGCGGCAAGCATCACCAGGCGGTCGATGCCGAGAGCGACTCCCGCACACGGGGGTATGCCGTGGTCAATGGCGCCGATCAAGCGGTGGTCGTAGGGAGGTTCGGGAAGCCCCCGTGCACGCCGGGTTTCAAGGTCACTTTCGAACCGCCGCCGCTGTTCGGCTGCATCGGTCAGCTCGTGATAGCCGTTGGCCAGCTCAACGCCTTCAACGTAGACCTCGAACCTTTCGGCGACGGGGGGATCGTCGTGACGAATCCTGGCCAGGGCCGCCTGGTCGGCGGGGTAATCGAAGACGAAGGCGGGTGCACCGCGGCCCAGCGTGGGTTCGATGCACTGGGTCATCATCAGGCTCAGCCATCCCTCGCGATCAAGGCCCCCGATATCTTCAAGACCGTGTTCGAGAGCTCGATGTCTCAGGGCCTCGGCGTCGTCCCGGTGGGGATCGACTCCGAGCCTGGACAAGAACAGATCGCCGTAGGACTGCCGTTTTGCCGGCCCCGTCCCGAGGATCGCCGTCAGCAGGTCTTCGACCTCGTCCATCAAACGGTGGTGGTCCCATCCGGGTTGATACCACTCCAACATCGTGAACTCGGGGTTGTGAAGACGGCCAGCCTCTTCGTCCCTGAAGGCCTTGCAGATCTGGTAGATCGGTCCCGAATCCGAAGCGAGCAACCGCTTCATCGCGAACTCAGGTGAGGTTTGGAGGTAAAGCCTTGAGGGGCCGCAGCCGGGGACGATCGCTTCGGTCGAGAGGGTGTGGAGGTGAAGATCAGTTACCGTGCCGTGAGAGAGGAGGGGTGTCTCGACCTCAAGGACTTCACGTAAGGCGAAGAAGCGACGGACCTTCGCAAGGATCTCGGCCCGGAGTCGGAGGTTGGTCTGAGAGGCCGTTGGTTTCCACTCATCGATGGTCATGAGGGGGATGATAGCGGGTTTCCATTCCGTCCGGCCTGAAAGTGGAGATACAAGGGAAAAGGGCCACGCTATGATCTGCTTCGATGCGTTTTGCCTTCGATGATTTTCTGCTGGATATCGACGCCTTCAGACTGACCCGGGATGGTACCGAGGTTGACGTCGAGCCGAGGGTCTTCGAGACCCTGGTCTTTCTCGTCCGGGAACGTCACAGGGTGATCTCGAAGGAGGAGTTGCTCGAGACCGTTTGGGAGGTTGATTTTGCCTCCGAAGCCACTCTGTTCAAAGCCATCCAACAGGCGAGAAAGGCCCTTGGCGATGACGGGAGAAGTCAGCGCTTCATCAAGACCGTCCATGGAAAGGGCTACCGTTTTCTGGCCGAGGTTGTGGAAGCTTCGGCAACAGGGGCGCCACCGGTTGTGAGTGGGCCTGAACCCACGGTGGGGGCGCCCTCGTCCCCGGTTGCTCCGAGAGCAGGGAACGGACGTCGATTTGGGGCGATAGGGGCAGCGGTGGGCCTGATAGCCGTCATTGCCCTCGGTTGGATGGTCGGCCGACCCGACACAACGAAGGAAAGCTCCGATCGACTGACGGTGGCTGTCCTCGACTGTGCCGGTGATCCCGGGCTCGGGCAGGACCAACACTGGATGCCTGAGGCCGTCCCGGAGTTGCTCTTCCTTCGCTTGCGAAGTGCAGGGGGCTTACGGATGGTCGCAGCCGAGGAGGTGGCGGCGGCCCTGCGGGATCTCGGAGGGGATGCCGATGCCCTCAACGGCCCGAAGATCCTCGATCGCCTGGCCTGCGATGTCGTGATCCCCACATGGTTGCATCCTCAGGCAGGGGGGGGGCTCGGTCTTGAGGCCACAATCATTTGGAGAGGG